>JANOBN010000471.1:0-2034 GCA_031411675.1 Bacteroidota bacterium
TAAAATGGCGACCAAGTCGTTTGCTCAACTTTATATCAACCATATGTCGGGGCATTTCATAAATATTAGGAAGTTCTTTTAAGTCGGAAACAATAACAAGACGAGGTCCCTGAACATTATAGCTTACAGTTGCAGTAAATCCACTGCTATCGGAAGTATATGTCATCATAGCATTTAATACATATGGAGCTTGTCCGAACATATCACGTTTTACTGTATCCAATGGTATATAGTTTTTAACTCCACCATCTATTTCAAATCGTGTTCTGATATATTCTGTTTCTGATTTACTCAAGGTTAAATTGGCTCTGAAATCGAGATTTTTAGTAATTACTTTTTTGCCTTCCAGTTCAATACCATAGATTCTTGATTTGTCAACATTCTGCCAGGTTACACCTCCGGAGTTTATTAACTCAATGTGGTTTTTAAAGTTTTTATAATAGAAGCTTATGGAAGCATCATCACCATTTTTAAAATAGGATTCTAATCTCAAGTCATAATTGTCGATGTTTACGATTTTCAGATTGGAATTTCCAAAAACTGCTGTTCTGAATTCAAAGTCAAATACAGCAATGTCGGATAGTTCTCTTACGCTGGGTCTTGCTACCGTTTGGCTATAATTTATTCTAAGATTAATCGGGGTAAGTTCTTCATCTCTTAATTTATAAATAACATTTAAAGATGGCAGAATACTAAGCTCATCTATTTTACCCGGATTGGCTAATGGCAAGCTGGGAGAATAGGTTCTGCGGATATCATCTTTTGCATAACCAAGCGAATCAAATTTTACAACATCTGTATATATATTGGCTTGTTCTAATCTGATTCCTCCTGAAATACGAATTATCGGATTAATAGCATAATCTCCCATTAAAAAGAAAGATTTTGTTTCCGTTTCACCGAATGTATTGTTGGCTGCATTTCCATTTTCAGTATAATACTGATAGATTGTGCTGTATGGGATATTCTGATCAACGCCGCTGGTGATATCAAAATTCGATAAAGCAAAGAAGCTGTTCAGATCATCATTTAACAATACCGGGGCATATTTTCCAAAGTTGAGAGAGTAATCATATTGGTTGTAATTTTTTTCTCCCTTCAAATAAGATATTCCGGCTTTAATTTTTCGAGTCATACCGGGCACCTTACTAATTGGCATTTCTGCAGTAAATCGTGAGTCAAGTACATTATCGGTGAGATAGCGGTAAAAGCGATGGATCCCATCACCAATAGTTCCACCAATTTGAAAGGATTTATTTATCGGGTCTTCATAGTACTGGAGGTTCCTGAAATCAGGTGCAATGCTTTTTCCTCTGGTATAAGAAGCATGCGACTCCATTTTAATTTTTGTTTTAGGAAGATAGTGTTCTGACTTAAACTGATAAACCAATTGTTTTCTTTGCTCATAAAACTGGCTTTTTGTCCATATAAAATTATTAGGATCGTTTTCATCCACAAGATCTCTTACATTGTTAGTCCCGTTAAAATTCGGCATAAACAAAAGTCCGATAGAATGATTCGGGCTGAATTTATAAGCAACATTAAAGAGAGCACTCCATCCGTTAACTTCCTTGGAAACATCTTGTAAACCGGATGAAGCAATTACAGTAGAAAGATTTCCATTTGGGTCCTGATCAACACGAAGACGGTATGATTCGGAGGTTGGATCATACTGAACAGAACTGCCATAACGGTAGCCTGCAATAAATCCAAGATCTCTGCCAAATAATTTAATTTGGTTACCAATACTAAAACTATTGCTAAAATTCACAGGTCCTTGCGACTTAGTTGAATTCCAGTTGTCAGACATCGCTTTTCCTGATCCCGGAACTCCTGCATTTAAAATACGAAAAGCTTCTGCTTTATAATTGCCGTTTAAGTAAGCCGATTTTGCAGCCTGAAAAGCACTTGCATTATCTATTAATGCCGGAGGCAGTAATCCCAGTTGAACCAATCCTAATTTAAAATAAGTATCACCGGATTGCTGACCTTCACCCCAGTTATCACCTGTAACACCCATGGAATTGTAGTAAG
>JANOBN010000472.1:0-1598 GCA_031411675.1 Bacteroidota bacterium
CTTTCAATATTTGCCGGTGCAATTACTTTTGGCAGAATGTCAAATGAAGAAACAAGCTCATCATTGTTTTCCATGCTAAAATCGTCATAGGTAAAAAGAAGAAAGAGCGCAATAGCAGAAAGAATAACAGTGTTCTTTACCCACTTAAAATTATCCTGTGCAGTGGTAATCCCTAAATAATTTTCGCAACAAGGATTAATACAGATAGAATGTGCTTCCATCTGAAGCATATTTCCGGTATTGCAACATCCTGTTTTCATGATCTTTGAGTTTTGTATCAGACATTTCTTTACTTGTGGTGTTGATGATACCCTTACTGTTCATGAAATCGATGCCATGATTTCCAAATACAAAAATGATATGATAAAGTAATTATTTCATCGGTTTTTTGGTCAAAGTGCATGAAGAGCGGGGTAAAAATCATCGAGTCGCGCCTGAAACTTCAAAAACAGCATCCATATTCAGCAATAAAAAGACCTTGTCCCCTGTTAGAACCTGCGTTTTTCGTGATCATTTTTCCAGAATTACACATTTTTATAACTGAATTTCTTACCTTCGCTACAAGGCACCTTACTCCAAAGCAGGTTTCAAAATATTTATGAAATTAAAGTACCTCTTCCTCCTTTTAATCATCAGCCTCACTCTATCTATTGCTGAAGCAGCAAAGGTTGATACGATGTTTGTGAAGAGCACAAGTATGAATAAAACTATACCTAATCTCGTCATCCTGCCTGCCACTTATGACATTTCAAAGCAAGATTTTGATGTTGTTTATTTATTACATGGTGCCGGAGATGATTTTAAAGGCTGGCTTGAGATTGCACCTGAATTAACCGCTTATGCTGATCAGTATAATATGATTTTTTTATGTCCTGACGGAGGGAATACCAGCTGGTATTTTGATAGTCCGGTTGATAAAACGATGCGTTATGAAACATATATATCAAAAGAATTAATTGCCGCAACTGATATGAAATACCGAACAAATCCAACTAAAGAAGGAAGGGCTATCACCGGATTGAGTATGGGCGGACATGGTGCTTTTTACCTTGCATTCCGGCATCCTGAAATTTGGGGCGCTACAGGCAGTACAAGTGGAGGCCTGGATATCCGGCCTTTTTATGACAAATGGGATTTGCAACTCCGTTTAGGATCAATAAAAGAGCATCCAAAAAACTGGGAAAACAATACCGTAATTAATTATGTCTCCAAACTAAATGCATCGTCATTAAAAATAATATTCGACTGTGGCACAGAAGATTTTTTTTATGCAGTTAACCTGAAAGTACATGAAAAAATGTTAGAGAGAAAAATTCCACATACCTTTTCTTCTTTACCGGGTGCTCACACACCAGCTTACTGGAGAAACTCCATAAAAAGTCATTTATCCTTCTTCAAAGAGTATTTTAATCAGCCGGTAACAATTTCCAAAGAGAACGATTAGTTAATTAGGATTACATTGTTGAAACACAAACTTCCCTATTCAAACTTAAATAAATTTAACTGTTCTTATACCGCTCTCCATCCGGTCATAAAAGACTCTCTAAAAGTTGCGTTTTTAACAGAATAATTCAGAGTTTATCGAATTTGTTCCTTTT
>JANOBN010000473.1:0-1504 GCA_031411675.1 Bacteroidota bacterium
ACTATATCCGACCTATAAGCCCGCTTTTTTGCCAAGCGCCTGTTATGCCCAGTTTTTCTTTCGTCCTTCATAGTTGTTGTCTCAAAATATGGTTTAGATCATCTGCTTTATTTAGTGTAATTAAGTGTCCACCATGTTTAATTTTCGCGTTACATTTTACAAAACTCAAAGGCAAGATTTTGTCGTTTGTTCCGTGAATATGAAATATGTTGTTGATCCGTGCCTGGTTTGTCCAATGTACAATTTGGTCAATAGCCCACTTCAAAAAAATTGGGTCACTGTCAATAAGAATTTGTTTTAAAAGCTGTTTGTCAAATGTTGATGTTGCCCCGAATAACCAGTTTGTAATAAAGTTCGAACTTTTCAAAAGTTGTGTTGGTAAAAGTTTATGAAGTCCAAGTAGTCCAGCAAAACGATAATAAAATGGAATTTCCATTTTTGTCTTGGCAGAAGCAATTAAAATTACTTTGTCAGTCTCAATCTGTTTAGCGACTTCAACTGCTATAAGTCCTCCAAATGAAAGCCCGACTAAAGTTGGTTTTGTTGTCGTAATTTGATCAAGAAGTCGTTTTGCGTAATTTTCAATTGTTTCTTTGTCTTGTGGAGCTATCCATTTTATAAAAGTTATTGAGTAGTCAGAAAGGTCAAGAAGATGAAAAACTCTTTCGTCTGCTCCAAGACCACTAAATAAGTAAATATTTTTCAAGATTATTTCTTTTTGATGTAAAAGCGTAGGATTGAAAGATAGACTGAAATGAATATTATTGCTTGTGTTATAAGAAGAGGTAATAAATAGTTTTCTACGCCAAACCGAATTGCAAAGCTAATTACAACTACTGGTAATGTTAAAAGAATAGCAAGAGGCCAATCAAAATAATATGGATCAGCACCATGTGATGTCAATACCCAAAGCGTCCCAAGTCCAACATAAATAAAAGCAATTGTAAGTGATATTATTTTCTGTCTACGTGTATTCATTTAAAATTGGGCATAACGGTTTGCAGCTACAAGAAGTTGGCGATTTTACCACAAATGTTGATGCGGAGCACGAAACTTTCGGCTACCACAAAACTGTCTGCGGAGCACTGAACCGCCAATTTCTTGTAGGTGCTGTTATGGGCTGGGCTTCTACGGTTTCAGGTGTTCTAACATTTTATTCAGTTTTGTAATTCTATTTACAATGTCGTCCCATTGCACTTGGGATAAAGGTTCTGCCTCATTTTGTAAAAGGTCAACAAGTTCTTGGATTCGCTTGCAAATAGTGTCGTAATTTTCTTCTTTAATGGTTGTCATTATGTGAAATTTTATTGGCCAAGTAAAATAGTTTGTATTTGTTCTGATGTTTCAACGTATTTTAACTTGCATTCAAGTTCCTTAGTATCTTGTGAATAGAAAGCGATTACCTTGTCAGATAGGGTAGAAAGTGTATTCAGAATTTTTATAGTCTCTGTCAAACTTGTGTAAGCATTATATTTTACAATCAAGTCATTATAGACAATAAAAT
>JANOBN010000474.1:0-6156 GCA_031411675.1 Bacteroidota bacterium
CAATTCAATTCCGATTTTTTTGGTTGCCTGATCACGGAAGAGTGCAAACCAGTTTCCTGCCGATCCTAAATCGGCTCCTCTATTGGTAATTATATATCCTCCACCATTAACTGCAGGGTTCAACCAGGCTTCCAAAGTAAAATTAGAAGTAGAAAGTCCAAAATCAGTCATAGTAACACGATCATTCACACCATCGAAAGCCAGTGCATTATTTTCGTCGACTTGTGCATTACAATTTTCATCAACTCCATTACAACTTATTTCATTAGCAACAGGATTAATTGCGGCATTATTATCACTACAATCTGAATTATTCAATACATATCCGGGAGGAATACAAAACGAACTGGAAGTAACTACTGAGCTACCATATCCATCGCCATCGGCATCAGCATAAATTGTTCTTGAAACGCCGTTCACCCAATTAGAGTTCGAACCATTTAAAGTAAATCCGCTTAATGTTGCATTATTAAAATATCCGCTTCTATCAGGTAATGATGTTACTCCTGAATTATTTGCTCCGGCCACCCCTTCATCAAATTTGTAATATCCAATAAGGTTGGCTTGTGGAGTAATCAGCCCGGCGAACATATTATTTTGAATTTGTGTTTGCGTAATGGCCGACTTCCAAACACGTACTTCATCTATTTGACCGTTGAAACTTTCCTTGGCCCATGGTGGATTTGCATATCCAATGCGATAAGTGGTACCTGCAGTAGCAAATGTTTTCGTTGTTTGAGCCTCCAGCACTCCATTAACATAAAGTTTTAATGTTGTACCATCAAACGTGGCTGCTACATGCGACCATTGACCTAATGGCAAAACAGTAGTTCCGCTCAAATCATTAGACTCACTAACATAATACAGCTTCCCACCTACTAATAAAATGCCGGAGCGTGTATTATTCGTATTACCACCATAATTAAAAATTGCCTGACTGTTAGAAGCAGCCGGTTTAATCCATGCTTCGAATGATCGTGGAGCATTACCAACCGGCAATAAAGAATTTACACCTTGTGCATAATCCAGGTTCCCATCAAATGACAGTGCATTATTCTCATCAATTTGTCCATTACAATTATCATCAATATTATTTCCGCATACTTCAATTGCTCCGGGATTAACAGCGGCATTGTTATTAATACAATCTCCGCCTACTTTTGAAAAACCTGCAGGAATGCAAAATCCGCTCTGCGAAGTCTGTGTTGTATCGGCATAACCATCAACATCAACATCCGGATACATTGTTACTCCTACACCATCCACCCAATTAGAGGTACTTCCCGTTAATGCATAAGTATTTAGTGTTCCGTTTCTATTGCCACCACTGGCATCAGTTAAAGATGTAATTCCTGTATTTGTTAAGGAAGGATTACCCTGATTAAATTTATAATAAGCAATAAGGTTGGCCTGTGGTGCTATTTCACGGCCCATGTTTGACCGGATTTCAGCGGCCGTAAGTGTCTTATTCCAGATACGGATTTCATCCATCTTGCCTGTGAAATACTCTCCGGCATCCCATCTTCTGCCTATTCTCCATTCTTCAACGGATCCAGGTAAGGCAGCGGTTGCAGGAACAGTACCTGAGAGTATGCCATTTATATATATTTTAATTTCTGTTTGATCATACGTTGCTGCAATATGTGTCCAGGTGTTAAGTAATAAAGGTGTACTGCTGTTTACTTCTGTCCAGCCGGCATTATAAAAACCTGCGCGAACAGTTTGACCATTCAGGTACATACTGAACTTCACATTATTATCACCCTGGTAAGCTTCACCAATCAATACAGGATTGCCAACAGTTGCGCTAGTCTGATAAAACCAGCCTTCCAAACTAATTCTGTTGGATGCAAACTGTGAATTAATTCCTGTAGCATTCGGAATGGTAATATAATCCGAATTTCCATCAAAAGCCAATGCATTATTTTCACTTTTCAGATAAATGTTAAAACTGGTATTTACACTTGTAGTAAAGCCATCGATCTGCACAAAATATGTTTTACCGGGTATGAGACAATTTGCATCAATGTAAGCGTTATAGGGTCCAGGAGGGATAAGTGTATCATCATTTGCTGCTACAAGAGTTGCGCCTCCTGTTAAAAGAGAATTGCAATCATTTGCTGACCATAATGCGATTTGACTATCCCATGTTGTTGGTGTTAAATGCAAAGACACCTTGCCTGAAGCCGGAGCAACAAATTTAAACCAAACGGTGTTGTTGGGAGGAGAACTGCTACACCAGCTGGTTTGACCAGTGCAAGATCCAAGCGGAGGACTAGGTTCACCTGGCTGTATTGTTGCATTATAGTTGGAATAAGGACCATTCAATCCCGGAACTAAAAGTGTTGCATCACAAACATTATCCTGATAAGGAGAGATAGCAACTGTACGTACTTCATTACTGGTAACGATGCAGGGGTTTAAACCTGTCCTGGCAATTTTACAAACTATATAATACACTCCGGGAATAGTATGTATTCTATTAAAGGTGGAACTTGTTGCTCCTGCATAGTTCGTATAGGGTCCGCCGGGCGTTAATGAGTATGCCCATTGAAAACTCACATTAAGAGGAGGACTTTGAAGAGTATAAGTGGTGTTTGAACCGACTATTACTGTATCAGGTCCAACGGCTCCGGTAAGTGATGCAGGATTTACAATTACATTTATTGTATCGGATGAAAAACAACTGCTCTGTCCGTTTACAACAACACTATAAGATCCTGAATTTAATACTGTAATTTTTTGTGTTGTTTGACCTGTGCTCCACAAATAGGAGTTTGCTGAATTTGCTGTAAGTACAACAGAATCAAGACAAGTAAAAGTAAGTGGGCCGGACTTTGTAATGAAAGCTTTATTAGAAAATTTAGTTAACCAGAAATCTCCGGCGCCATGATTATTATTTCCTAAAGCATCACCATCAGATGAAAAAGAATATCCTGCCATAGCAAAACCGCCATCCATTGTTGGAGAAATGGCAGCAGCCTCATCCACTCCGGAGCCACCGGTTATTTTATTCCAGAGTAATGTTCCTGACTGATTCAATTTAAGAATCCAGTAATCACTATTACCATGGTTCGTTTCTGTTACATCTCCATTAGCACTGGAATAGGTATATCCCCCTACAATAAATCCACCATCTGCCATTTGCCAAACATCAGTAGCAATATCCCAGTTATTTCCACCAAGCGCTTTCTGCCATAGCAATGTACCTGCTTGATTTAATTTAATAACCCAATAATCATACTGACCATGATTGCCTGTAACGTCACCGTTTGTACTTTCTGACAAACCTGCCACAACATAACCGCCATCATTTGCTATGTATACTGCAGATGGCTGATCCCACAATGTACCTCCGTAAAGTTTATCCCATTGCTTAACACCATTTGAATCCAGTTTTACAATCCAGTAATCATAACTTCCTTTATTAACACCTGTAACATCAACCGGATTTCTTGTTATTGAAAAATCATCAAATGCAATGTCACCACTGTCTTTATCAAAAACAAACTTTATCCGGGTTGACGTTCTTGAGATTCCGAAATGCTGCATGGTTCCGGTAGTAGAAATGGGTGGCAAGTAGGTTGCTACCGAGCTCCAGTTGACGCCATCAGGACTTTCATATATATAAAATATACTTTGCCGCATAGTAGTTTCACCTTGCGCCGGAACACCTTTCATCCAGAAGTGAATACTGTCAGCCCCTGAAAATGCAGGTGTAATTGCTGTTGCATTATCTACTCCAAACTTATATGCATTTGCACCACTGGTTCCTGTGGTTAACGTACTTGTGAAAAAAGTATTCGCACCAAATGAACTTAAATTCCATCCATTATAAGCAGCTCCTGAATTTAGATTATACCCATTAAAGTTCTCACTATAAATCAGCAATGGCAATCCTGAAACGCTGGAATTGGTATAACCTGCAACTATATAACCCTTATCACCGGTTTGTTTTATGGAAGCCGCATAATCATCACCTGTACCTCCAATAGATTTACTCCAGTCAACAGTTCCATTAGGTTTTAACTTAACTATCCAGTAATCAAAACCTCCATGATTGAGTGTCACATCACCACCATTGGCAGCAGAAGCACCTGCTAATATATATCCACCATCATCCGTTTGTTCAACAGAAGTTGCTCCATCGTATAAAGGACCACCGTATAAATTTTTCCATTGTACATTACCAACATTGTCTACTTTAACAATCCAGAAATCGGTACCTCCATTATTTCCCACTGCGTCAAAGTTGTTGGAGTTGGAATGACCTGCAATAATAAAACCTCCATCAGATGTTGGTTTCATACTGATAGCCTGTTCGCCATTAGAGCCTCCTAATGATTTTTGCCACTGCAAATTTCTCGCAGTATCAATACGTGCCAGCCAGTAATCATCAAAACCATGATTGCCGCTTACATCGAAATTATTTGATTGCGTATAACCGGCAACAACAAATCCACCATCGTTTGTTTCATGCAAACCATCCAGATAATCTAATGCGCTACCACCGTATGTTTTCTGCCATTGAAGATGTGCTGGATACTGTGAACCCAATAATGGGCCATTAATTGTCAACTGATTATTTGCAGTACAACCATTAATATCTGTTACAGTAACTGAATATATTCCCTGTACAGTAGGCTCAATAAATGGATCAATAGAACCATTTGACCATAAATATTTTTCATATTGTGGTGAAGTGCTCAGGGTTGTATTAATTATCGGACAGAATGACAAACCACTACCTGAAACAACAGTTGGTGTAATATAAGGATACAGATTTACTACAACCGTATCAGATACATAACACTGTGCCTGATTATTCACATTAACAAAATAGGATCCTCCCTGATTTATAGTGATGGATTGTGTACTGGCACCATTATTCCACAAATAACTATTTCCTGCACTGGCAGTTAAAGTAATAGTTGATGCAGGTCCTGCACTGCAGAATGCAATAGTTGGACCCGGAGGTGCAACGGTTGCTTTACCATTATTTAACTTAACCACCCATACATCCGAAGTTGCAGTTGTTCCATAATGATTCGCAACATCTCCATCGTTTGATTTTGAAGTACCGGCAACGATATAACCGCCATCAAGAGTTTTGCGAATAGAAGTTCCATAATCGTTTGCAGATCCTCCAAGACATTTTTGCCAGAGTAGATTTCCATTCAAATCAATTTTTGTCAACCAGTAATCGTAACTACCGTGGTTGCCGATTACATCGCCGCTATTATTGGAGTTCGTTGCACCAATAATAATATATCCACCGTCAAAGGACTGCTCAATACTTACAACGGAATCAACTGCAGCACCTCCCAGTGATTTCTGCCAATTCAGATTACCGTCTTTATCAATCTTTATTACCCAAAAATCATAATTACCATGATTCCCTGTTACATCGCCATCAATTGAATTGGATGTTCCGGCAACAATAAAACCACCGTCGGATGTCTTTAAAATGGAACTTGCACGATCATCTCCTGAACCACCAAATGACTTCTGCCATAAAAGTTTAGCAGCGTCGGTATTGCCGATACCACCTATCATACTAATCTTCGTTATCCAGAAATCATTATTTGCACCATGATTAACAGAGCGATCACCATCAATAGAATTGGAATATCCTGCAATTACATAATCACCTTCCGGTGTTTCTACTATATCATTTGCAAAATCATCACCGGTACCACCAATACTCATATAGTTTTTAACATCTAAGAAGGTGCCTGATTTTGTAATAAAATAATCATATCCTCCATGATTATTGGAATAATAAATTCTCTTAAGTTCCTTCCAATAATTTGTTTTTGAATTAGAAGCTCCTGCAGTTACAATAACATTTGATCCATAAGCGGGGGCAACACGCGTAGCAACAATAGCATTGGCAAAATCGTTATCCGGCCCGCCATTAGCAATGGCATGAGGTTTTGATACCGGTTGATGCATTGCAGTATCCGGACTTGATGTACCATCACCATTTAACCCTAACTCCATCATCCAGTAATCACTATATTGTGTTCCGGGATATGGTGCAATTGATAGATTCGGCTCTTGTCGGCCATTAGTTGTAATCGGTGAATAAGAAGATCCGGTAAGCATGTATGTGTAGCCCCCGGTATCATTTTTAAATTCCAATACATCATTGGC
>JANOBN010000475.1:0-2499 GCA_031411675.1 Bacteroidota bacterium
TGGATGCCTGATGTCTTTGAAAATTTTTTCGCCGACTTTAACCGTAAAGCAAGTGATTACTATAAAATATCCCGGCTGGATCCTTCCTACCGGATTTACACCGGAGTTAACAACTACGAAAATATTCCTGCGGATAAAAACGAGCTTTTTGCTTTATTTGAAAAATATCAAACCGGGAGTAGTGTGCAACTAAATGAATTTTTGACCCAGGCAGAAATGACTTACAAACTGGCGGTAAAGGAAATGGCTTTTAAGCCGGGTCATACTTTAACGGAATTTGTTTCATTCGATACAGTTCGGAATGCTCATCTTTTCGTTTTGTCTTTAAGAAATCAGGTGAGGAAAAAATTTAAACACCCGTTTCTGGTTTCCCTGCTTGAGTTTCCTGTTCTTTTTCTGGGTGCAAAGCCCGGTGATACACCGGCATTTTATAACTTTATGAATTATGCTGATCTCGAATTAGGAACCTGGTATCCGGAAGGAGGGATGTACAGTGTAGTAACAGGCATGACAAAACTTGCAAAGGAATTAGGAGTTAAATTAATAACAGGTTGTGGAGTAAATAAGTTAATTTTAGAAAACAATAGTATCACAGGTGTTGAATCAACCAACGGAATCATAAATGCAGATGTAGTAGTAAGCGGAGCCGATTATGAACATACTGAATCATTACTGGAAGATAAATACAGAAATTATGATAGCAGATATTGGAATACGCGGACCTTTGCTCCATCGGCTTTGCTATTCTTTTTAGGCATTAATAAAAAATTTAAAAACATGTTGCATCACGATCTATTTTTTGATGAGCCTTTTGATAAACATGCAAGTGCTATTTATGATAATCCTGAATGGCCGGAGCGTCCGTTATTTTATATAAATGTTCCTTCAATAACCGAGCAAGCTATGGCACCCGAAGGATGCGAATCGGTAACCATCTTAATTCCTCTGGCACCCGGATTAACAGATACAGATGCGATTCGTGAAGAGTATTATCATTCTATATTAGATCGTTTTGAGCGAATCACGGGAGAAACAATCAAAGAACATGTTGTTGTGAAAAAATCGTATTGCATAAATGATTTCATTTCTGACTACAATGCGTACAAAGGAAATGCCTATGGCCTTGCCAATACATTGTTTCAAACTGGATATTTCAGACCAAAAATAAAAAGCAGGAAAGTAAGCAATCTCTTTTTCTGCGGACAATTAACAGTGCCGGGCGGAGGCGTACCACCTGCATTAATTTCAGGAAAGATTGCAGCAGAAGAAGTAAAAAAAATATTACCATGAGCTCATCCATCAAAACTTTTCATGCATTATCGCGTGAATTCAGCAAGAATGTGACAAAATCATATTCTACTTCATTTTCTCTCGCAATAAAATTGTTGGCTCCTTCCATAAGGCAGGATATTTATAATATCTATGGATTTGTGAGATTAGCTGATGAAATTGTAGATACTTTTCATGATTTTCCGAAGGAGAAATTATTAAATAGTTTTGAAGAAGAGCTACATCAGGCTCTTGCAAACGGGATCAGCCTGAACCCTGCACTAAATAGTTTTCAGTTCACAGCACGTAAATATAGCATAGGGCCGGATCTTATAAATGCTTTTATGAAGAGTATGAGAAGAGACCTTACAAAGGAAACATACTCTTCGGAAGAGTATAAAGATTATATATACGGGTCGGCCGATGTAGTAGGGTTAATGTGCCTTCGTGTTTTTGTGAATGGAAATGATGCAGAGTATGAAAAACTGAAACAGGGTGCAATGAGACTTGGTTCCGGCTTTCAAAAAGTTAATTTTCTTCGCGATGTTAAGGATGATTTTGAGATTTTAAACCGCATTTATTTTCCAACCGTTAATCCGAAGCAATTATCAGAGCAAGACAAAATAAATATTATTTCAGAAATAAGAGAAGATTTTAAAGAAGCGTTTAAAAGTATAAGAAAATTACCTCATTCTTCGCAATTTGGTGTGTTTATGGCATACAGATATTATATAAAGCTTCTTAGGAAACTTGAAATATCCGCACCTGAAGAATTAATGAATAGAAGAATACGTATTCCGAATTTCAGAAAAATCACACTTCTGATTACTACTTATTTCCGTTACAGATTGCTTGCATTCCGCTAAATTAATTCTAACGTTATTAAACTTAATTTTCCAAAAAAATATAAATTTAGAATCTATGAGAAAAATTGGCCTTCTTCTCCTGATTTTATTTTTCAAACTAAATGTTGGTTTTTCGCAAACGAATGTGAGTGGTGGGATTTACAGTAATGCTACCTGGTCACTTGAGTATACTCCTTCCATAACAAGTATAAATGAAGAGATGTTAAATAATGTGAGATTTTATCCCCATCCGGCAAGTGATAATTGGGTAATTGAAGTCACCCCAGGTCTTAGTATTAGCATTTACGATTTATTCGGTAAATTGCTTATTACTCAGTTACTGTCTTCAGAATCAACCAATATCAATTTAAGCAATTCTGGCATC
>JANOBN010000476.1:0-3029 GCA_031411675.1 Bacteroidota bacterium
CGTTAATGTTCGTCAGGGAAGTTATGATATCGCCATCACTACCGGTAATCAGTTGAATTACTTTAATACATTTCCATATCATAGCAGTGAAGACTTTATATATTATTTGCTTTTTGTTATGGAGCAGATGAAATTGAATCCGGAAAAAACACCTGTACATTTTACCGGTGATATTGAGACAAAAATGGCATCCTATCTTATCACAGCAAAATACATCAGAAATATTTTGTTTGAGAATCGTCCGGAAGCATTTGAATACAGCTATGGTTTTAATCAAACTTCTCCTCATGCTCATGCAACACTTTTGAATCACTATCTGTGCGTATCATAGGTGGCAATTACAGGGGTAAGAAGTTAACAGCCCCCGAGTCATTAGCGGTTCGCCCTACTACTGATTTTGCGAAAACCGGCTTATTCAATCTCGTTTTAAACCGATATGATTTAGAAGATATTAAAGTACTGGATCTTTATTCCGGCACCGGTTCAATAACCTATGAATTTCTAAGCCGGGGATGCATTAGTATTCATGCTGCCGACCGTAACCGTGATTGTGTTGCTTTTATCAGACAAACGCTGGAGAAATTACGTGCGCCGTCTAATGTGAGGGTTTATCAGGCAGACGCTGTCACTTTTTTACAAAAAAATAGCGATACCTATAACCTGATATTTGCCGATCCACCTTTTGATGAGGAGCTGGCAGAAACACTTTTAACAACAATTACGGAGTATAAAAAACTGGCTCCGGGAGGCGTATTTATTCTGGAACATAAAACCGGGAAAAACTATTCCGAATTAAAGGGCTTTGAGGAAACCCGGAAATATGGTCATGTATCGTTTTCCTTTTTTGGCGCAGATTGAAGTTGTTTAGGTAATTTCGCAACATATATTAAAAATATGCCTCGTATAGCACTCTTTCCCGGTTCTTTCGATCCGGTAACCATCGGACATGTGGATATTGTGAAACGTTCTGTTTCTTTATTCGATAAAATTATTATTGGTGTGGGCACTAATTCCACCAAACAAACCATGTTCAGCATGGAACAGCGATTAGAATGGCTTAAAAATACATTTGCTGATATACCGAATGTGGAGGTGAATGCATACAATGGACTTACTGTTGATTGTTGCAGAAAATTTAATGCACAATATATTTTGCGGGGTTTGCGTACATCAACCGACTTTCAATTTGAAAAGGCAATAGCACAAATGAATCAATTGCTGGAATCAAAAATTGAAACTATTTTTATTCTTTCCTCTCCGCAATATGCTCCTGTTTCATCAACAATTGTAAGAGATATTATTCGTCATGGCGGAAATGTAAAACAATTCCTTCCGGAAGCGGTTAAGCCACTTGGATAATATTATTTATCGAAATATTTACGGTTATAAGTTATAATTAATTAATTTAAAATAATAGAAATGTTATCAATTCCACACCTTAAATACACTGAAAGCGGTAATTTTTTCCTGATGGCCGGCCCTTGTGTTGTTGAATCAGAAGATATTACCCGCCATATTGCACATCGCTTACAACAAATAACCAATCGTCTTCAAATACCTTTTATATTTAAAGCATCCTATCGCAAAGCTAACAGAACGCGACTTGATTCTTTCACTGGTATTGGTGATGAAAAAGCATTAAGGATACTTGGTAATATCGGAAAAGAATTTCACCTTCCATTAGTAACTGACATCCATGAAAGTGTAGAGGCTGCTATAGCTGCGGAATATGTTGATGTACTGCAAATCCCTGCCTTTCTTTGTCGTCAAACCGATTTACTGGTGGCCGCTGCCCGCACAGGCAAAACGGTTAATGTAAAAAAAGGTCAATTTCTCGCACCGGAATCAATGAAGTTTGCAGTAAATAAAATACGTGAATCCGGCAATGATAAAATTATTCTCACAGAAAGAGGTACCATGCTGGGATATCAGGATATTGTGGTAGATTACAGAGGTATTCCTGTAATGAAATCATTTAATACTCCGGTAGTAATGGATATTACACATAGCCTTCAGCAGCCCAATCAAACAAGCGGAGTTACCGGAGGAAAGCCGGAGCTCATTGCTACCATTGCAAAGGCGGCTATTGCTGTTGGCGCTGATGGCATCTTTCTGGAAACACACCCCAATCCTGCAGAAGCACTTTCTGATGGTGCAAACATGCTGCATTTAGATCATGTGGAAGAATTGCTGAAGCAATTAATAAAAATCAGACATGCAGTTGCCACAAATGAGCAACAGGTACTGAAATAATTTTTTTAATTAAACTTCGATTTTTCTGATCTGAAGCACTGTAGCGTACCTGCCGTTTCATTAACATCGTCACTTATCATGCGAAAGACGGTTGGGGCGTTTTGTAAGGTTTTTGAAGAAGAAAGCCTTTAAAGCTATAATACATCCCATTAAAGATTTGCTATTATGAGAGTTAAAGTCTGATTTTTAATATCCGGCCTTTCAAACTATTGGATAAATGTATAACTGCTGGTTGTAATGAATTCGACATTTCTGTATGAATTGTATGCAAACCCAATTATTAAATCTACGTTAAATATCCAGCACCATATACGAAGGTGTTTGACTTCATGAATACAACTTTGAAAGAACAAATTACTGCATGCTTTAAAGGTCAGATGCCTGATACTGATGAATTTCGTCAGTTCATTAATTGGGTAAACAATACCTACAACAGCATGGATGTTGATACTGATTATGAGGAGCATCAGGGATCACAATTGAATTTATTGAAGAAGACTATTGATGCTACTGCTGCGGTAACTATCTGTGACAACATGGGAATATTACTTTCTGTAAACAATCGCTTTTGCGAGTTGAGTGGTTATAAGAATGAATCTCTTGTTGGTGAGCACGTGCGTATGTTGTTTCCCGATAACGGGCATAAGGAATTAAACAGCAGCGTTCAGGTTGCTATGCAAAAAGGGGATGTCTGGAAAGGAGAATGCCGGATGAAATCAGTACATGGTAAAATTTACTGGGTAAGTATTACGATGGTTGTTCAAAGAAACGACAGG
>JANOBN010000477.1:0-2027 GCA_031411675.1 Bacteroidota bacterium
GCTATGCTTATTAGTCATCAATAGCTACTCACAAACCGATCCTAAAGCGCAGGAAATACTAAAAGGCGTTAGTGCAAAGTATAAATCCTATAAATCACTAACTGCTTCATTCAAACTTAACCTTCTGGATAAGAAAACCAATAAAGCTCAGAACCAAACAGGAACAGTAACCTTAAAAGGCAACATGTATCATTTAACAATGGCCGATCAGGAAGTAATGAGCGATGGCAAAGTAATGTGGACTTTTTTAAAAGAATCCAACGAAGTTCAGATCAGCGAAGTGGAAGAAAAATCGGATGGCCTCTCCCCTACTACTATTTTTACCATGTATGAAAAAGGATTTAAAACAAAATACAAAGGAGATAAAACGGAAAATGGTAACATGATGCAACAGATTGAACTTTTCCCGGAAGACAATAAAAAGAATTATATCAAAATCCTGATCAACATTAATAAAAAAGACAAATACGTTAACAGTGCAACAGTGTACGATAAAAACGGGAATATATATGCTTACAGCATAACCAAGTTTACACCAAATGCTGTTGTTACAGATGATATGTTCACTTTCAACAAAGCAAAATACCCTGGCGTAGAAATTGTTGATCTTCGATAAACGCCGAAAATAATATATGATAAACCGTATTCAAAAATTGGATACGGTTTTTTTATTTTATATATATTATATATAATTGCCGATCAACAATGGTATTTGTTGGCAGCGCAATATTCATATGTTGTGTTGCATGAATTTGTGGTAATGCCCGATCATATTCACGGCATCATTGAAATTAATTCATCCAATTGGAATGAAAAAATTAAATCATTATCGGAATTATTGGGCGCATATAAAACCACCACATGCAAAAAAATCCATTTGTTGGGATATACCGATTTTGCATGGCACCGGTCATTTTATGATCATATCATCAGGGATGAAACGGCATTTGAAAATATTTCGAATTACATCAGGAACAATCCGGGGGCATGGGAAAAATGATGTTATAAAATGTCGGGTGGGGTCAGGTTGCGTCCTGACCCTAACCGACATTTTATAACGTGGGAATTTTTCAATATTTATGGCGTGTAACATTTTCTTGTAGGATTATTTTTATCACAGCATTTCGTTGCAAGAAAAAATTTCAATGAAATCCTCTGAAATAATTAAGACCATGCGACTGGCATTGGGGTTATCACAAACAGACCTTGCCAAGTTATTAGTTGTTACGCGGGTGCAGCTTGCCATGGCCGAACTTGGGAGATGGCAGTTGCCTGCCTCCAAATTCGTTAAGATTGTTTAGATTTTCAATGCGTTATCCCCTGCTATGACTATAAAAATAACCGAAGGTACTGACGAAAGCGCTAAGGAAGCACACCGGAAACAACTGCTTCATCTGCAGTATAAGGCAAGTAAAATCAATGACAGGCTAAAGAAGATACGGGAGGAAAAAGAACTATCCATACAGGATTTATCTTCCGATCTATCAGTCTTAAAAGCCACAGCCATTTTCGATGAACCTGGCTGAGCCACATTAAATCCAAATTAGCCAAACGCAATTCCAAACCATCTATCGGTAATGAACACGATCTCCGCATGCAACTGGTAGCTCTGGAAGCACAGGTGAAGTATCTGGAGGAAGTGACTAGGTGACTAAGTCACTAGGTGATTAGGTGATGATCATCCTAAGCTGAAAAAGCTTCGGTTGACGATGAGTAATTCGTTGTTTGGGCAAGGTCCGTTTTGTTAAATTCCCTATTTTCATTTTCAAATTGACTAATTTTCAAATTTTTCAAATTAACCCCATGCTTCCACTAGACACCCTTCCACAGCATCTTTCCTTCATCACACCACTACAATGGGAGGAACTGTTTATATATATTCAGAAACTGGAAAGCACTGCTAATTTCAGCACCACTCATTTTGATAAAGAAAAAGAAGGTGTAATGAATATGCCTCATGTGGAGCTATCCAAAATCGTAATCGAGGTAGTAAATAAAATACAGGAAATGCAGCTTCCTCCTACCTT
>JANOBN010000478.1:0-4594 GCA_031411675.1 Bacteroidota bacterium
TTTACGATGGGAGCACGTCCCATTGCTCAGTTAAATTCACTGCGCTTTGGTTCTATTGAATCGGAAAGAACAAAATGGTTAATGCGCGGCGTTGTGAAAGGAATTGGTGATTATGGTAATGCATTCGGCGTACCAACAGTAGGAGGTGAAGTGTTTTTTGATGATTCTTTCAATGTAAATATTCTGGTGAATGCAATGTCCGTAGGATTGGTGGAAGAAGGTAAAACGGTTTCTGCAATTTCTTATGGAGCGGGTAATCCGGTGTTCATTGTTGGCTCTTCAACCGGTAAAGATGGAATACATGGTGCCACTTTCGCTTCCGGCGATTTGCATGATGATTCGCATGAAGATCTTCCAAGTGTTCAGGTGGGTGATCCATTTATGGAAAAATTATTACTGGAAGCAACTTTGGAAGTTATTAAAACGGGGGCTGTAGTAGGCATGCAGGATATGGGTGCTGCAGGAATTATTTGTTCAACCTCTGAAATGAGTGCCAAGGGCAAGCATGGAATGAAGATATGGTTGGACAAAGCTCCAACACGTCAGCAGAATATGAAAGGCTGGGAAATACTATTAAGTGAATCACAGGAACGTATGCTGGTGGTGGTGAAAAAAGGCTTTGAATCGCAGGTGTCTTCCGTTTTCGCAAAGTGGGATTTAAACTGTACGCAAATTGGTGAAGTAATTGAAGGCGACGATCTGCAGTTTTTTATGAATAATGAATTGATCGCCCGTGTGCCTGCCGATAGCCTGGTATTAGGAGGTGGTGCACCAATTTACGAAAGAGAATACAAAGAACCTGCCTATATAAAATTGAATAATGCTTTTTCCATTTCTTCGGTAAAAGAACCTGATGCTATCAAATCGGTATTATTACATTTAGTAGGACATCCTAATATTTGTTCCAGACGCTGGGTGTATAATCAGTATGATAGCATGGTGGGTACCATTAACATGACTACCAACAGAGTGAGCAATGCAGCCCTGGTTGAAGTAAGAGGTACTGATAAAGCTTTAGCACTTACTGTTGATTGCAACTCACGTTATGTGCATGCTGATCCGGAACAAGGATGTGCAATCGCCGTTGCCGAAGCAGCAAGAAATATTGTTTGCTCTGGTGGTGAGCCTTCAGCTGTAACTAATTGTTTAAACTTTGGAAATCCTTATAACCCGGAAGTATACTGGCAGTTTGTACATGCTATAAAAGGAATGAAAAAAGCATGTGAACGGTTTATGACTCCGGTAACAGGAGGTAATGTCAGCTTTTATAATCAGTCGAAAACGGAAAATGGTGAAGTGCCTGTTTTTCCTACACCAACCATTGGAATGATGGGTATTGTGATGGATAAAAATAAGATTATGACCCTTAATTTTAAAAATGAAGGTGATCATATATTCCTTATCGGTAGCTCCAAAGATGATATTTCTTCTTCTGAATATTTATACTCGTATCATAAGGTTTTAAATTCTCCTGCGCCCTATTTTAATCTTGATGAGGAATTCGCTGTTCAACAAACCATACGCAATTTAATTGCAGAAGAACTTATTCAATCAGCACATGATGTATCTGATGGAGGTCTGGCAATTACGCTTATTGAAAGTGCATTACATGGTAATAAAGGATTTGCTATTGATTGCGATGAGGATTTCAGAAAAGATGCATTTTTATTCGGAGAAGCTCAAAGCAGAGTAGTGGTGTCCGTTAATGAAGAGCAGTTGGATGCATTTGTGGAAATGTTGGCAGCTTCTGATGTTGATTTTACGAACCTTGGAGTAGTTACTATGGGAGATGTAATTATTGATGAAGAAAATTTGGGCAATATCTCAGATTATAAGGAGTTGTTTGAGAATGCTCTTGCTGATAAGATGAAGCCTTAATTTTTACTTACGGACGTCTATCAGTATTATGAACATTTTGAAGTCATCAAAAAAGGAAGCTGATGAAAGTCCCGTAAAACGCAGCCTGTTTACAAGAATCAGAAATATTGCTTTTAAGATTCTGTTCTGGTTCTTTATTGGTTCCATTTCACTTACTTTAATCTATCGTTGGGTGCCGCCACCAATAACAATTTTGATGATTAACAAAGTTATTGAGCAAAAAATGGATGGTAAAAAAGCTGTGCTGAAAAAGGACTGGGTTTCTTTGGATAAAATTGCCAATCTTCCACTTGCTGTAATCACTTCCGAAGATCAGAAATTTGAAGAGCATTTTGGCTTTGATATGGAAGCTATTGAAAAGGCACAGAAATATAATGAAAGGCATAAAGGGAAAAAGATGAAAGGCGCATCCACCATCTCCCAGCAAACAGCAAAAAATGTTTTTCTATGGCCATCCCGAAGCTGGATCAGAAAAGGTTTCGAAGTCTATTTTACCTTTCTTATTGAAGTGTTGTGGAGCAAAGAACGCATAATGGAAGTATACCTCAATGTGATTGAAATGGGTCCTGGAATATATGGTGCAGAATCAGCCAGTGAATATTATTTTAATAAGCCGGCAGCGAAACTTACCAGAGCCGAAGCGGCAGCCATTGCAGCTATTTTACCCAATCCGGTGAAATGGTCTGCCTCCAAACCAACACCTTATATCAACCGTAAAAAAGCGTGGATATTAAGAAGAATGAATTCTCTTCCCTCTGAATCGTTTTAAAGTTTGGAAGAATCAGATAAAGAAAAATTTCCTTAGTCGTTTTTAAAGACCAATGTTAAATCCTATTCTGATAACCGGATTATCATAAATGGAATTTGGGCCATCCAGCAAATTGTATAAAAGCATAATACCAAACGAACTGTATTCGCCGATTCGACTGGTATAACCACCGCCGGCAAGTAAAGAGGGTACCAGTTCGCGGGTTGTTTTAAATGTTTTGCTGTTAAAAGTCTCCAGACTAAGCATTTCGTATTCAGAGTAAAGTCGTATTTGCTCAAATATCTGGTATTGTGAAAAAACACTTCCGCCATAGATGCTGGATTCATATATATAACCTAATGACTTATAGGTTTTATCTTTTATGTAAATATAAGTTCCGCCTAAACCGGATGCAAATTTGTCGGTGATGCGATAACCAATTTTCGGAGAAACATTAACTACCGTAACTGTACCAAACTGCAAACCCAAATCAGGGCTAAGAAATAATCGTTCGTTAAAAGGTCTCTTGGGTTTCCGTGGCTGGTCATTTTTTACATCTACATCATTATTCTGCGCATTAAGTAAGGTACTAAAAAACAGAAGTACAACTAAGGAAGTAACTTTAACAGATGGTGTCATGGATACAAAAGTAAAATTTTACTCCTTATGTTTTGAATGATTGAGTTGCTTTATGAAATAAAAAAGTAAAATTTTGTATACAGACCGAAGCAGTTTATTATTTTAATTGTACAGGAAACGAAAGCTTTTCAGTTTAATTTTATTTTTTCTTTGGTCTTGAGTTAAACCTTCTTTTTACCTGAAATCGTCCGGCAGCTTCCGGGTTGTATTCCGGTGCAGAACCAAATCCATTTGGCAAAGGCAGTTTTCGGATTTCATCTCCAATAAGATCTTCAATTCTTTTAAATTTCTGCTGGTCAGTTTCACTGATAAAAGTAAGTGCAACACCCGTAGATTCAGCCCTGGCTGTTCGTCCTACACGATGTATATAATCTTCCGCATCTCCTGGAACGTCATAATTAATAACCAATCCGATGGAATCAATATCAATACCCCGCGATAATACATCCGTGGCTACAACAATCTGTATGGTTTTATTTTTAAACTGACGTAACACATCATTCCTTCTTTCCTGCTCCAGATCAGAATGAATTGCGGCAATATTAAATTTCATTTTCAGGAGTTCACGTTCCAGTTCCTTTACTTTATCTTTTGTGGAAGAGAAAATGATAATGCTTTTAATTTCCTTTCCTGTAAGCAGTTGTTTTAGTAACTCCAGTTTCTGTGTGGCATGAAGAACATATGCACCTTGCATCACTCCTGCAGCAGGCTTAGATACTGCTATATTAACCTGCACCGGATGATTCATTATTTTCGTTGCTAATGACCGTATTTTGGAAGGCATGGTAGCAGAAAAAAGCAAGGTCTGGCGCTTCTTGGGCAGGTAACCGATTATCTTTTGTATGTCTTCATTAAATCCCATATCCAGCATACGATCTGCTTCATCAAGAATAAGTTGCTTGAGATTATCAATTTTTACATAACCCATATTAAAGTGGGAAATAAGTCTCCCGGGAGTGGCTATAACAATGTTGGCTCCATGCATCAGCGCTTTTTTCTCCTGCTCAAATGAAATACCATCGTTACCACCATATATAGCAATTGAATTTACCGGGGTGAAATAAGCAAAACCCTGTAATGCTTCATCAATTTGAATAGCCAGTTCACGTGTTGGAACAATTACAAGAGTATATATATCATCGCCCGGAGATTTAACAATTGCATTGATCATTGGTAAAAGATAGGCTGCTGTTTTACCGGTACCTGTTTGCGCACATGCAATAATGTCTTTGCCTTCCAGTATTACAGGAATGGATTGTTCCTGAATAGGAGTAGGGTTTATAAATCCCATAGCAAGCAAGCCTTCCATAACGGCCGGTTCAAAGTCAA
>JANOBN010000479.1:0-23377 GCA_031411675.1 Bacteroidota bacterium
ATTTATTATCAGATTTTGCCCACCGGATATAACCTGAAGTTTATTTTTATCAGTCAGTGACTTTGTGACAATAATTTTTGAAAAGGCAATTGAGCCATCTATATCAATTTCATTTAAACGGTAGTAGGAAATCCCGGCAATAGGTTGTTCATCACGAACAGAATAACTATTCTGTAAACTGCTGTTTCCTGCTGCTTTTACTCTGGCTAATGTTGTAAAGTTTATGCCATCAGACGAACGGTCTAATTGAAAATATTCACTGTTTTTTTCTGATGCAGTTGTCCATTTTAAAAGTGTGAAGTCACTAAATGAAGCAGCCGCAAAAGTAACTAACTCAACAGGCAGCGGATTAAATTGATTTGCAGAAGCAAGCGTTAAAGGCGTTGTTGATCCAAATTGAGTAATGCTAGTTCCTGCATTGATTGTCCCGCTTAAAGTGTTGCCTGAAATGGCTGCAACACTTTTATCTTTCCATGTGCTGCCATTCCATTGTGCAACACGCAAGTCATTCAAACTATCCACACCACAGCTGTAAGTATCCCATGATAATGCAACATTTGCATCTTTTGTTCCGGCTCTGGAAAGTGTCCAGTATTCACACCGGCTCACATGATCCAATGTAAAGTCTTTGTTCGCAGTATTAAAACTGGCATTTGGGTCAAGCTGAAAATATTCTGCTGTATAGGTTTCTGTTCCGCCAACAGGAGTTACTGTTATTGGTCTGTATTTATTGTTTTTGCCGATAGGGAAAGTAAATGGAGTGGCTCCTGTTTTGGCAATTTTACCATTCACAAAACTGGTGTCATTAATGGCACCTACAGTTGATGAAGGAAGCATTGTAAGTATCACACTTGAAGTCAACATAGAAAGCTTGCCCCGCTTCATAAAAAGTTTTCCTCCCAGACCACGTGATAAATTCAAAAGTACGCCGTATGGATTTTCAATCATAAGATTTGCCGGACCAAAGGAATTCGGGAACTCCAGTGATAAATGTGCAATAGCAGCATTTTGCATTGCCGATGATCCATTGTATTTTAATGTTCCGTTGAGTCCATATCGTATAGTCGCACTAGTCATGTCAACATTATCAAAATAACCGTTTTTCATTATCAGTGTATCTTCAATATACACCAGATTATTACCACGTATACCATTCGGTGAATTATTCACAATAAGATTGGAAACAGTATTTCCCGGAGGGCCTACTGTATTCCATGCAGAAGCCTGATCAATTTCAGCACCGGTTTGAGTGCGTGCAGTAGCTATCGGGCTATGGTTTTTATATTCTAAATAGGAACCGGGTGCGTAGATAAAATTTGACACACCTGTAGGGCTGGTTAGCATGGGAACTCCGCTTGAACGTGCTATACTTAATTTACCGCCGGGATAAACATTAATGTTAGATGCACTTAAGTATAGTCCATGAATTTCCAGTTCTCCATAAATATCAATGTTTCCACAATAGGTAGAAATGTCAGAATAGGAAGTGGTATCGCCGGTTCTTTGTCCGCAACGCATACAGGCAAGTTTGCTGCCCTGTGCAATATATAATGTGCCATTTCCATTTCCTAATGCAGCACCTTTATCAATTTTTAAATCATAGAAATTATAAGTTGCGGGTGTTCTGACTTCAAAATTTCCGGAAGAAATAATTAAATCTCCCACTTTCAAACTCCGTAAACTTGTACCTGTTGCACCGGGATTTAATGCAACTTCAAGGCGCCAGTTACCCGGGTAAAAACCATTCCAGTTGGAACCGATAAGTGTTCGTGTTCCGCCAATAAATTTTATTCTGCCGGTGGTATTACTGATGATGTTTGTCTTATAAGTAGTGTTAGGTCCGTTCAACAAACCTGATATTGTTAAAGTATAAGCTGTTAATGCAAGAGGCGTAGGTAAAATGGGTGAACCAAGATTTTGAATTGTAAAATTTACGCAATTGGCATCGGCAGTCAAAGTAACCATATCAGCGCATCGTACAATTACTGAATCATTACCATCGGGAATACCATCCAGATCGCTGTCGCTGCCGGCAAGTAATATCCATGTTGATGCCTGATTCCAGTTGCCGGAAACCTGACTCCGAAAAGTAGCCTGAGCATTGCCGTTTTTATATAACGCTAATGCAAAAAATAAAGGCAATAATGACAGGGATTGCCAGCGTTTCATAGTAGAATTTAGAAATGGTAATTTAATACGAGAAGCAATATTACATACATGCAATTTAATGGAAGAGAGATTTTGGTTAAGTGTTAAATATGATAGGCAAAACCAGCATAAATGCCTCTGAATTAATTCCAGATAAATATATTTTTAAAATTTATTGGAAATTACGCTATACTTCAGCCTTATTTGCGATTATTTTACACTAAAAATGTAGAAATTATTTTCCGTTAACTGAAATCCCTCTGTCGGATAAAGTGCATTTCCTTCTTTATTATCACGCCCTGTTTCCAGCATCAGTCCGCATGAGCCGGTGTTTTTAGCATGTTCTTTGGCTGCGGCAATTAATTGTCTGGCAACTCCCTCTCTTCGGTGTGAGGAATCAACATAAAGGTCGTTAAGCAGCCATAACTGTTTCATTTGTACAGAAGAAAATAACGGGTATAATTGCACAAAACCAATAACCTTATCATCTTCTGCGGCAATATATATAGCAGCGTCTTTTTTCTTCATTCGCTCTTTTACAAAACCTGTTGCTGCCGGCAAATCTGAAACCTGTTTGTAAAACATGCGGTACTGATCGAATAAGCCGGCCAGTTGTTCTAAATCAAATGCTGTTGCTTCAAATATCTCTGTCATATTTTATTATTTATAATGGTAATGATTTAAAGGAATAACCCAATTTTGAAAAATGATTCAAAACTTTTGGTAATGAATCCTGCATTCGTTCTTTTGCTTTTAAGCTGTCATGAAAGACAATAATGGATCCATTTGAAGATTTTTTTATTACCCGATTTGTGCACCAGTCACTGCTTTTTGAACGGTCAAAATCATAACTTAAAACATCCCACATTACAATCTTGTAATCCGTTTTTAGTTGCTTAATGAGGTTAGGTTTTATTTTTCCATAAGGAGGGCGAAAGAGTTTTGTTGCAATAAGTCCGGAAGCCTCTTTAATATCCTTTATATATTCCTCCGTTTTTACTTTCCAGGCATTCAGATGATGTTGTGTATGATTTCCGACACTATGCCCATTGTCAATAATTAGCTGATAGATTTGCTGATGTTTTTTTACATTATCACCAATACAAAAGAAAGTTGCCTTGGCTTGATATTTATTTAATTCCGATAAAACCCATGGTGTTACTTCCGGTATAGGGCCGTCATCAAATGTGAGGTAAAGTATTTTTTCAGTAGTCTTTATTTTCCAGACCAATGAAGGAAATAAATAAGATAGCAAACGGTACATTTTTCAAAAGTAAGTATTCTGTTAAACTCCTGGTAAGATACTTTTTTCATCAGGGATTTTAAATAAAAAAAGGCTGCTCGTATAACGGCAGCCTTTTTTATCTTTATATAAACTTATTATGATCCCGTATATCGCTTTTCAAGCTTCTTAAATCGCTCTTGAAGGTTATTTACAATATCAGTTTGCCCTGCACTTTGCGACATTCTGATAAGCTCCTGGAAGATGGCCATTGCCTGTCCCATATCACGATCAATATACTTAACATAAGGAGTACCTTTCAATGAAAAATAATAGTTAAGGTCATCTTCATAAAGATCAGCCATACGTTTGGTAATACTGTTTGCAGTTTCAATAGCCTGTTTACGCTTCTGCTCCGGAAACTCCATATTCTCTGCAGTAACTGTTGTGTCAGATCCTATACCTGTTGATTTTCCTATAGCGTAATATAATTCTATCGGACGAAGCATCATTACGTTGTATGGAACTGTTTTGTCGGGCATTTCTTCCAGGCATTTATTCAAAACGTTGAGTGAAGAATCTTTTTCATTCTTATTCAGTAATGTTTCTGCAAGTCTTGAGAAATTATTCCGGAAGTTCATCGTCATGTTCAGGTTGTTCTGATCCAGATAAACATCTTCCCGTTTCATGTTACCCCACTCAAATTTGTTGAGCATGTTGTTGTACATCTCTTTTGGAGCCACACGTCCTGTTGAACCTTGCCCGCCCTGGTCAGCAGTTTGAATTGGTACAATACGGTATGCAAGCCCTTCCAGTTGGAAGAATTGCTGAAGATTAAGATAACTTTCATCACCAACGGTTACAGCATAATATATCGGACGCTTCCAGTTATTGTGTGCGATAAGATCCAGAATCATCATGTCTGCTTTCATCAGATAACTTTTTCCGATTTCCCATCTCATGGTATCAACAATTAATGAAGCATCTTCTGCGCTTACAGTTCCTGATTTTAAAACTGCTTCTTTATCTACAGCAAGATAAAACTTTTTAGTAGGGAAATAACTCAACGGTGTTCCTGACTGTGCCTGTACTTTATAATTAGGATCATCATTGGTCATAAAATCAACAACATCTTTTATGTTGGAATATCCGGGAATATTACGATCATAAAACGGAAGATAGTCGCGTGTGCCCTGAACATATTTATCATTCGTTAAAGAGAAAGGAACCGGAGCAGACTGATATGCCTGACGTTTCATCTGATCAATGTACCAGTCGGTATTTAATAAGCTTAAATTGATGATACGAATATCAGGACGCACGCCTTCCACATCTTGTGCATACCACAGCGGGAAAGTATCATTATCACCATTGGTAAAAATGATGGCATTAGGAGCGCAGGACTGCAGATAATTCCATGCAAAGTCGCGGGAAGTATAACGATGTGCACGGCTATGATCATCCCATCCTTCCTTTGCCATTAACCCGGGAACAGCTACCAGGCAAATAGCAGTGGTTAATCCGCCCGCTAAAGCAGCTCCAGTTTTCTTTTGTAACATTTCGATTATAGAAAGAACGCCCAGTCCAATCCAGATTGCAAATGCATAAAACGATCCTGCATAAGCATAGTCACGTTCACGAGGCTGAAGAGGAGGTCCGTTCAGATACAATACAATGGCAATACCGGTAAAAAAGAATAGCAATAAAACTACCCATGCATCATGTTTATCTTTTTTAAAGTGATAAATAAGTCCGATAATTCCCAGTATCAGTGGCAGGAAATAAAACGTGTTTCTTCCTTTATTCGCCAGCATGTTTTTGCTCAGTTTATCCTGTGGACCAAGTCGCCATTCATCAATAGCCTTAATGCCGCTTATCCAGTTACCACGCGTGATTCCTCCGTGCCCCTGAATATCATTTTGTCGTCCAACGAAATTCCAGAAGAAATAACGCATATACATATGCCCAATCTGATATACAAAAAGGAAGCGGAGGTTTTGTCCGAAGGTCGGAGTTTCGTCACCTTTAATACCTGCCCACTCTTTGTATTGTGCCACATGATTTTCCTGTGCACTGTACATCCGTGGCAATAAAGTGCATTTATCAGGTTCATATTTCGGGCTTAAGCGTGCACCGGTTTCAATGTATTTATCAGGGCCTTTTACATATTGCATGGATCCTTCTTCCAACTCTACCTGACGTGCATTATAATACTGACCATAAAACAATGGGCGGTCTCCGTATTGTTCACGATTCAAATAACCTAATAAACTAAAGGCATTCTCCGGATCGTTTTCATCCATTGGCGGATTGGCAGCAGAACGGATTACTATCATGGTATAAGAGGAATACCCTATGATTAAGAAAGAAGCACACAGTAAAACGGTATTCCATAACACCTTACCTTTTTCAGTAGTGTGTTTTAAGCCGTAAATAATCAACCCAATGGCAGCAAGCATAAAAAACATAAAGCCCGACCAGAATGGAAGTCCGAATCCGTTAACAAACATTAACTCGAACTTACTTGCTACCGTAACCAGACCGGATATTACACCCACTTGTACTAATCCTAAAATCACAACACTGATAATGGTAGTTTTAATGATACCCATAGTACTTGGTGTGTACTTACGGAAGTAATAAACAAATCCTAAAGCAGGAATTGTAAGCAAGTTCAGTAAGTGAATACCGATAGAAAGTCCCATCAGATAGGCTATAAGAATGATCCATCGTACCGAGTGCTTTTCATCAGCCACATTTTCCCATTTAAACATTGCCCATACAATAATTGCTGTAAAGAAGGAAGAACTTGCATAAACCTCGCCTTCTACTGCTGAAAACCAAAATGAATCACTGAAAGTGTATGCAAGAGCCCCTACCAACCCGCTGCCCATAACAGCTATTAATTGTGCAGCAGTAACTTCCTGCGTTTTTATAACGATTTTACGAGCTAATGCAGTTATTGTCCAGAAGAGGAACAGTATGGAAAATGCACTCATCATTGCCGACAAGAAATTAATCAGCACAGAGTACATCTTAACATCACTTCCCCCAAGAAGCGTAGCAACACGTCCCATCATTAAAAAAAGTGGTGCTCCGGGCGGATGACCAACCTGTAACTTATAAGATGCTGCAATGAACTCACCACAGTCCCAGAAACTACCTGTTGGCTCAATGGTAGATCCATAAACATACATGGATATAGCAAAAACGAGCCAGCCGAAAATATTATTTACCTTTTTATATTGGTTCATAGTGTATTGAATGAAGTGGGCGAAAATAGTCAATATTATAATGCCTGAACAACCTACTTTACTGATTCTGACAGGGATTAACCACACTTTACCATGTGAATACTCAAATGGAGGGAAAACAGTGTAATTCCTTGATTTTCTGGTACTAATGACATAATTGACCTCATTGTAAATTAAAATAGTGTGTTATCAACAATTTGTTGTATGTTTAACTCCCTTTTCGTCAAAAAAATAAACCGAATAGTTACTAAAACCCAAATCAAAATATTATGAAAAAAAATCAACTTAAAAGAGGCTTGGCTTGCTTGCTTACGGCAGTGGTGTGCATGGCATCCGTTATTACCGTAAAGGCAACACACGTTGCAGGCGCTGACCTTACTTATAAGAGTCTTGGCGGTAATAATTATGAAGTTACCCTCACTTATTATCGTGATTGTTCAGGATCTACACCTACCAATACTGAAACACTTAGAATACGTTCTGCATCTTGCGGATCTGATTTTAATGCAACACTTACAGTGGTGCCGGGAACAGGAAATGAAATTACTTTCCCTTGTAACTCCAGCGCTTCAACCTGTTCAGGTGGTTCTTCTTTCGGAGTACAGAAGTGGTCCTATTCTGCTGTTGTAGCATTACCTTTGACTTGTTCAGACTGGATTTTTTCCTGGAATCGTTGCTGCCGTAATTGTGCTATCACAACTACTGTGCATGGTAACTGTCAGGGAGAACCGGAATCAAACTTTTACCTAGCAGCAGATCTGAATAACATCAATGGATTGGTAAATAATTCTCCAACATTCACTGAAAATCCTGTTGCAACTTTATGCTTAGGACAAAATTTCGTGTTTAATCATGGTGCTGTTGATATTGACGGAGATTCATTAGCTTATAGCATTGTGGGTTCACAAATTGCTCCGGGTACTACTATGACATATCAGCCCGGATACAGTGCATTAAACCCGATTACCTCTATTCCTGCTATTTCTATAGATGGTGCTACAGGCGACTTAGATGTTACTCCACAGCAAATTGAAGTTGGTGTTATGTCAGTTAAGGTTGATGAGTATCGTGCAGGTGTTAAAATTGGATCAGTAACACGTGACATGCAATTTATTGTTCAGGCATGTAATAATACCTTACCAAGTGCAACCGGAATAAACGGTACTGCAGCATTTGATACAACTATTTGTCCGGGTACTCAATTATGCTTTTATGTTTTTACTAATGATGCAGATGCAGGTCAGCATTTAACAATTACTGCAAATAATAATATACCAAATTCAGTGTTTAACAATTCAGGAGGAAGCCATCCGACAGGATCTTTCTGCTGGACTCCAACACTGGCAGATGCCCGTTCAACACCATGGACATTCACTGTTTCAGTTCGTGATGATGCTTGTCCAACCAATGGTTTTCAGGTGTACTCATACAGTGTAACAGTACCGGAAATTGTTACCTCTACAATTGCTGATGATATTAATGGTACGATTGACTTAACCGTTACCGGAAATTCCGGACCATATACTATTTTATGGTCGAACGGGGAAACTACAGAAGATATTAGTGGTCTAACACCGGGTGTTTATACTGCTACTGTTTGTGAGACCAACGGATGTTGTGTAACCATTACGGACTCAATTGTTGCTCCAACAACCTGTGTTTTTTCTGTTCACAAAGTGTGTAAGCAGATTACCTGTCATAATGCATGTGATGGTATGATAACTTTAACTCCAAACGGTGGCACGGCACCATATTCTTATGTTTGGTCAAATGGTAATGCTACTAACTCAGCGAGCAACCTTTGCGCCGGCACTTATTATTATACTGTTACTGATGCAAACGGATGTACTTATTCCTGTCATAGTGTTATAAACAATCCAACACCATTAAATCTTACCTGCACAGGAAGCAACACTTGTGTCGGAGCCTGTATGGGTAGTGCTGATGTAAGTGCATCAGGCGGAAAAGCTCCTTATACTTATTCATGGAGCAATGGAGCAACTACATCATCTATCAGTAATCTTTGCTGCGGAGCTTATACAGTAGTAGTAACAGATAAAAACGGATGTTCTGCAACCTGCGGATATACTGTTACTCAGACACAGGTTATCACATTGAATACCTACGTAACAAACGGAACAACAGCAAACGCATGTAACGGTAAGTTATGTGCAATGGCATCAGGCGGAACTCCCGGTTATGATTTTAACTGGTCTAATGGATCCGCTTCTTCAGGAATTGCCAATGACAGCATCACATCACTTTGTCCGGGCAATTATACAGTAACAGTTACAGACGCTAACGGATGTAGCCGAAAAGCTTCACGTTTAGTAGGACCTGTTGTTACTTTCCGTGGCAATATGAACAACGTACAATTAAGAGACGGTTCAGAATTATCTGATAGTGATGCTTCAGCTTCTTTCAAAGCAGTTGCCATACCAAATCCTTTCTCTAACGATTTTGCGGTTGAAACAGGCAATGCGGAATCAGTACAAGTAAGAGTGTTTACTTTAACAGGAAAACTGGTGAAAGATTATCAAAGCATTTATCCCGGTCAACGTGTTGGTGGTGAATTAAGCAGTGGTTTATACTTAATTGAAATTACGCAAAATGGCAACTCTGTATTTCAGAGACTTGCTAAACAAAATCAATAATATATATTGATATTTACAAAAAAGGCGGGCTGATTATTCAGCCCGCCTTTTTTATTTGTCATTGTTTGGACATTAAATAGTGGAAAAATCTTCCAGGTGTATTAATTTAAGGTAAGGATTAAATACCGCACTTGATGGAGTGGCTGCAATCTTTTCAATTCTGTTTTTCTTAACATCATACCATAGCTGAATATAGTAACCGCTTAAGTGATATAGATTCACACGATACTTATTATTTTGTCTCACTATTAAAAATGTTGCATGATGCCATACATGCCATGCTTTTGCATCAAAATCAAGAGTGTTGAACTTATCTACTGAAGGAATTTCTTTTATCATAACTTTATTGTGAATATGAGATCAAAGAACGGTTAGCAACCATTGGTTTCACACTAAATTTTGGTCAAAAGAGGGAAATTGGTGATGAAAGCAGGCCGTTATCCTGTGGTGATATTTGTTAACCTTTTCAAACTTTGAAAGCTTTTTCAGAATACCGTCAGCCAGAGGCAGTAAGCCGGCATAGCCAAATACTTAACAACAATACAAATCAAAAAATAAAGAAGTATTAAATCAGAATTAATCCAGCTTCAAAACGGCTAAAAATGCCTGCTGAGGAATCTCAACATTTCCTACCTGGCGCATCCGTTTTTTGCCCTCTTTCTGTTTTTCAAGCAGCTTACGTTTTCGGGAAATATCACCACCATAACATTTGGCAGTAACATCTTTACGCAACGCTTTAACCGTTTCGCGGGCAATAATTTTAGCGCCGATAGCGGCCTGGATTATAATTTCAAATTGCTGACGGGTGATCAGCTCTTTTAATTTTTCGCAAATCTTTCTTCCGAAATCATAGGCATTATTACGATGAATCAATGCTGATAGAGCATCAACAGGCTCGCCATTTAAACGAATGTCTAACCGTACCAGATCAGATGCCCTATAACCAATCTGATGATAATCGAAAGAAGCATAACCCTTTGAAATGGTCTTCAGCTTATCATAAAAATCAAAAACAATTTCTGCCATCGGCATATTGAACACTAATTCTACTCTGTCGGTAGTAAGATAACTTTGATTAACAATTTCACCTCGCTTGGTTATACAAAGAGTCATAATAGCCCCAATGTATTCAGACTTAGTAATAACAATTGCTTTTATATAAGGCTCTTCAATACGATCCATTTGTGAAGGATCAGGAAAATCACTTGGGTTATTTACAATAAAAGAAGTTCCGTTATTCAGGTAAGCCATGTAAGAAACGTTGGGCACCGTGGTAATAACAGTCATGTTAAACTCCCTCTCCAGTCGCTCCTGAATAATCTCCATATGAAGCATGCCCAGAAAGCCGCAACGGAATCCAAATCCTAAAGCGGCTGATGACTCCGGTTCAAAAACCAATGAGGCATCATTTAATTGAAGTTTTTCAATCGAGCTGCGCAATTCCTCATATTCATCCGTATCAACAGGATAAATTCCTGCAAATACCATTGGCTTAACATCTTCAAATCCACTGATGGCTAGCTCACAAGGACGATCGACATGAGTTAAGGTGTCACCAACCTTTACTTCTTTCGCTTCCTTAATACCCGAAATAATATAACCAACATCACCTGCTTTAACTACATCTCTTGGCGACTTTTCCAGTTTTAAAACACCAATTTCATCAGCATGATAAACTTTACCTGTTGCAAGAAACTTTACATGTTCCCCTTTGCGGATTTCTCCATCAAGCACTTTATAGTAAGCTATAATACCACGGAAACTATTGTAAACAGAGTCAAAAATCAAAGCTTTTAAAGGAGCAGTTGTATCACCCTTTGGCGCCGGAACTCGTTCTACAATGGCACGAAGGATATCATAAACGCCTATTCCTGTTTTTCCGCTTGCTGCAATTATTTCTTCGCGCTCACAACCTAATAAATCCACAATCTGATCTTTTACTACTTCTGGTTCTGCGCTGGGAAGATCAATTTTATTTAATACCGGAATAATGCGCAGATTATTTTCAAGCGCCAGATAAAGATTTGAAATAGTTTGTGCCTGAATTCCCTGAGCAGCATCAACAATAAGCAAAGCCCCTTCACAAGCAGCAATTGACCGGGAAACTTCATAGGAGAAATCTACATGGCCGGGAGTATCAATAAGATTTAATATGTAATGCTTATTGTCCTGCTCATACTTCATCTGTATTGCATGGCTCTTAATTGTGATACCGCGTTCCCGTTCCAGATCCATATCATCCAAAACCTGTGCTTGCAGGTCTTTTTTAGAAATGGTATTGGTATACTCCAGCAGGCGATCGGCCAGCGTACTTTTGCCATGGTCAATATGGGCAATAATGCAGAAATTTCGAATGTTTTCCATCAGGGGGCGCGAAGATACGGATAACTGAGCTGTGAACTATGGGAAAAAACAGAAATTATGCAATCGGATTTACTGTTGTTTTAATGATTTAAAGCGCCAAAAGGAGCCACAGGAAAGGATATTCCGCTTTTTTTGTAAAAGTGTAAATTGTAGTGGCTCTAGAATTTTTTAAAATGTTTGATTGATCATGCAACCCTTTTTCGTAAACTTACATCTTGTATATTGTGAAGGATTATGCAGGCCGATGAGCAAATAATAGACGGATGTAAACGGGGAGAAAGCAAAGCCCAGAGGAGTCTGTATGAAAAATATTCCCGCCGGATGTTTGGTATCTGTCTAAGATATTGTGATTCAAGGGAAGAGGCAGAAGAGGTGTTGCAGGAAGGGCTGCTTAAAGTGTTTCAGAAAATAGATGCTTATAAAGGCGAAGGAAATCTGGAAAGCTGGATGAAGCGGATTATGATTAATACAGCATTAGATACCTACCGCAGGAATAAAAACCGCCAGATGGAAACAGAGTGGCAGGATCATTATAGTGGAACAACAGAAGCTCTTACCGAATTGAAAGCAAAAGACTTACTTGTAATAATTCAACAATTGCCCAAAGGATTCCGGGCTGTGTTTAATTTATATGCTGTGGAGGGATATAATCACGGGGAGATTGGTAAAATGTTGGGAATCAGCGAAGGAACCAGTAAATCGCAGTATGCACGTGCCAGAGCACATCTGATTAAACTAATGGAAATTGAAAATGTGGCTGTTGCCCATCAGGGGAATGAACAAAAAGTGGAGGACGGATTATTGCCGTTAAACATAGTATGAAAGATCTGGAAAATTTAGTTAAAACAACATTCGAAAGCTTTGAGCCTGAGGTAAATCCTGAGGTTTGGCAGCGTTTGGAGCAGGGTCTTCAGGGAGCAGGGTCTTCTTCACCTTCCGCTTCATCAAAGGTTGCTGTTAAGAGTGCTGCTTTAAAAATAAGTTCCTGGGTATGGATTGCAAGTGCGGTGATAACTGCCGGAATAACCACTTTTTTATTGGTGAAAGGGACTTTTAATGAGACCCCTTCACAAAACGTGGTGGATAAAGCTACAGTACAAACTGAAAATACTACAAATGAGTCTGTAATAAATAAAACATCAGAGCCTGTTTCGCTAAGTGAGGAGCCAAGGACTGCTGGTTTCGTAGATAAAAGTGCTAATATCAATAATGTTAATAAGGAAAGCACAGCAAATCCGGCAGTCACAGAAGGTAACACAACCATAAGCAGTCAGAATTTACCTCTTCATTCTGTTTTGCCGGGGAGCTTAAAAAATGATGAGCTGGCTGCCGGGAGTGAAAATTCTCCTTCAAAGAATACTAATCCTGTTGTTAACGTCCCGGTATCAAATCCCGTTAAGGCTGAAAAACAGACAATTGATCAGGGAATTCCACCGGCAATTATTTTGAGTGGCAACTGCGGATTTGCACCTTATAAAGTAGCATTTCTGCTCAATGATGCAACTCTTAAAGGAAGTTGGGATTTCGGGGATGGCAATGCAACGGAATCAGTGAATACTGCGTCTCATATTTATAACAAGCCCGGAATATATATGATTACCTGCAATACCATCAGTGGAGTACTCACCAGAACAGTAGAAGTGTTGGGTACGGTTGGTACAGCATTTACCCCTAATGGCGACGGTCAGAATGATGAGTTTTTTGTAGATGCACCTACCATTGAAGAATTAAAGGTCAAAATATTCAGCAGATCGGGCAAAATGGAGTTTGAAATGACTCAGCCGTCACAGCGGTGGGATGGGAAAGATTTTAATGGCAAAGATCTGCCCTCAGGAACATATTTTTACGATATATTTGCCCGTTCCGCTAATGGGCAAACCGTAACTCAAAAAGGAACAATTAATATATTCAGATAAATCAACAATTATGAAAAGAATTTTATCGTTACTCATTCTCGCATTAACTTTTTTATTGGCCAATGTACAAGAAGCTTCTGCCAGCCATGCTGCAGGTGCTGATATTACATGGACCTACACCGGTACACCAAACACCTATCTGGTGAGGGTTAAATTTTACAGGGATTGCTTTGGTATTCCTGCACCTACTTCGGTAAATATATGTTACAACTCTGTTTCCTGCGGACAAACCGGACAGCAGACTGCGCCCTATGTTTCCACACAGGTGCTTCCTAACCCCCCTTGTACTAATATTCCTATCAACTGCGCAGGTGGTGTTGGTGTGGAAGAGTGGATTTACGAAACCACTATTACCTTACCGGCAGCGTGTAACGACTGGGTATTTTCATTTAGTGAGTGCTGCAGAAATGCTGCAATTACCACGATTGTAAATGCCTCACAGTATGAGTTGTATGTAAGTGCTAAATTGAATAATCTGGATTTTCCGACAGACAATTCTCCGGAGTTTCTGACTATACCTTACACAGAGTTCTGTGTAGGAAATCCTTTCTTCTTCGATCAGCAGGCATTTGACCTTGACGGTGATTCATTAGTATATTCATTAGTTAACCCTTTAGATGGTGCATGTGGAAGCAATGGTACTAACATTACTAACTATTCTCCATCCAATCCTCCGCAAATTCCACTTTCTCCATTACAACCGGTATTTTCAACAAGTCCGGTATCTATTAATACCTCCGGAACTATCTATTTCCTCCCGACATCTACACAAGTTGCAGTAATCGCTGTGTTATGCGAGGAGTTTGAGCATATAACAGGTATATTAAAAGGTTCTGTTCGTCGTGATATTCAAATCAACGTAACAAACATTTGTAATGTCATTGTTCCTGCATATCCACCGGGAGTTGGCGGAGGTGTCGGAAGTACAGGTAGCGGTATTACTGCAAGTTGCGGTAGTTCTTCGTTTATAATTCCATTCGGAGTTGAATTCCAGTGTGGTTCAGTTGTTCCATCAGATTTTCGTGTAATAGATCCGTTTGGATTTGCGAATCCGGTGGTAAACGTAGCACCGATTAATTGTACCAATGGCAAAACAGATTCAGTTGAAGTGTTCTTATTGCATACACTAACAGATGGTACTTCTTATGTTTGGACAAAAACCGGAAATGATGGTAATACACTTTTAAGTGAGTGTGGACAAAGTCAGTTGGAAGATGATTCTATTAAAGTAAAAGTAACAGACAACTCTGTATTTGTTCCTGCCGTTGATTCTATCGGTTGTTTATTTAATCAGGCAACAATTGATCTTACAGAAAACGTATTCTGTTTTAGTGTTGCAGCTGATGGTTCTGATTTAATTTTAGTAGATGGTGGTACCGGTAATTCATTACCTATTGCTAATACTTATGGATATTGTGGTCCGGGTGGCGACAGAAGTAATCAGGTGTTATTAATTATGAACGGGCAACAAAGTATTGCCGGACCTGCTTATCTGATTGCACAACTTGGTACCGATAATAATACTATTGCCGATGATTGTGGAAAGTTTCTTGCAGTAGGAGATACTGTTGCAATACTTTATGTAAACAATGAAATTCCTGTTGCATTAGGATCTGACCAAACAGTTTGTGATTCGCAACTTCCATTCACTCTTAACTCAGGCTATGTAAGTCCTGCAACATTTACCTGGACATTAAATGGTTCGGTAATAAACGGCGCTACCAATCCTACTTATGATGTTACTGCACCGGGAACTTATGACGTTTTAGTTTATTCTTCTGCAACATGTTTTGGAAGAGATACTGTTGATGTAACAGTTCTTACCACTCCTGCACCAAGCTTAGGTTCTGATACTACATTCTGTCAGGGTGGATCTATTCCGGTATTAAATCCGGGAACACTTGCAACTTATCAATATGCCTGGTTCTATAATAATAGTTTAATATTCCTGGCTAACGGACCAACCTATCAGCCGCCGGCAACACAGTACGGTTGCTATACTGTTGAAGTAAGCAATCAGTCAGTTTGTGCCGGTTATGATACAATATGCTTTAACAGTGTTTCACTTCCTGTTGATGTATTAAGTGCACAAACACAAACCATTTGTGCAGGCGATCCATTGCCAACTCTTGATGCCGGTAATACCGGAGCAAGTTCATTCCAATGGTTAGAAAATAATAGTCCGATCAGTGGAGCTAACTCCCAATTCTATACAGTAACCAACAGTAATGTAGGAGCAACAAATTATTCTGTTGTAGTACAAAGCGGTGGATTATGTAACGGAACATTTAACATGACGCTTACCATCTCTGCGTTGCCTGTGGTAGCTGTTGCTAATGCAGCCATCTGTGATGCAGCTCCTGCATTTGTTTTCGATGCACAAAACAGCGGTATCGGTGCAAGTTATAACTGGTTAGATAATAATAATACCACCGTTGGTACCAGTCAACAATATACTCCATCAGTGACCGGCCCGGGTACATATAACTACAGTGTAACTGTAAGTACTCCCGGAGGTTGTTCTTCTTCTGCTAATTTCACTTATACTATTAATGCTTCACCAACGGTTTCTTTAAGTGATGAATCAAAATGTGTGAGTGATCCTGCAGTTACATTTGATGCATCTAATGCAGGATCCGGTATAACGTTCCTTTGGTCTGACGGATCTACCGGGTCTACACTGAGTACATCAACAGCGGGCACTTATGTGGTTACTGTTACAAATGGGGCAGGATGTACAGCAACTGAAAACGGAGTTCTTTCTGTGGAAGCATTACTTACCGCACCATTAGTAAATTGCGGACCCGGAAACGGAACATTCCGTTTTATCTATACATGGACCGATGTAACCGGAAGTACTTCTTATGAAGTGAGTGAAGACGGCGGAGCTACCTGGATTACTCCAAATGCTGTTAGTGGTTCACCCAACTCTCATGCTACCAATGCAATTTTAACCAACCTGCTTATTCGCGCAATTGGCAATGGATTGTGCAGAGAAGGTATTGCCAGTGAGCCGGTAGTGTGTGCTCCTGTTCTACCGAATATTATCACCGCTAACAACGATAATAAAAATGATGCCTTTATTATTACCAATATCGAGTTCTATCCGAATAATAATCTAAGCATCTTTAACCGTTGGGGAAAAGAAGTATATTCCAAGAGCAAATACAATAACAAGGATAATGTATTCAAAGGCGACGATCTTCCTGAGGGAACGTACTTTGTTATCCTTGACTTAGGTGACGGACGTGATGCTTTAACCGGCACATTGACAATCTCTAAATAATAGTTTAAATTCCTTAAAAGAAACGTCTGTCTGTAAAGGCAGACGTTTCTTTTTTACAGACCTTTGCAGCCAAACGTTTTTATTCATATACCGTAAAAACGATGCAATTGAATAACAATTTATGAAAGTAACCGATCATCTTAAAAAGGCCGACTCCACCGTTTTTTCAATCGAAATTTTGCCTCCGCTTAAAGGAAAGAGCATTCAGTCTATATATAATGCTATTGACCCTTTGCTCGAGTTTAAGCCTGCTTTTATTGATGTAACCTATCATCGTGAAGAGTTTGTTTATAAGAAGAAGCCAAATGGATTACTGGAAAAGAAATCAGTAAAAAAAAGGCCCGGAACAGTTGGAATCTGCGCAGCAATAATGAACCGTTATAAAATTGATGCAGTTCCTCATATTATTTGTGGAGGATTTTCCAAAGAAGAAACGGAAGATGCGTTGATCGATCTTTCGTTTCTTGGAATTGACAATGTATTAGTGCTTCGCGGAGATTCTATAAAAAGCGAAGGTGTATTTCGTCCGGAACCCGGAGGTAATGCCTATGCCAGTGAATTGATACAACAGGTCGTTGCAATGAATAACGGCCAATTTCTGGAAGAAGAACTGCAGGATGTGGAACCAACAACTTTTTGCATTGGAATTGCAGGATATCCTGAAAAGCATTTTGAAGCACCCAACATGAAAACGGATCTTAAATACCTTAAGACAAAGGTGGATATGGGCGCAGAGTATATTGTAACACAAATGTTTTTTGATAATAAAAAGTATTTTGAGTTTGTAGAGGCTTGTCGTGATGCAGGCATTATGGTTCCTATTATCCCCGGGCTCAAAGTCCTTACCTCAAGTAAACAGCTTACATTACTTCCAAGTATGTTTCATATTGACATGCCGGAAGATCTTGCCGAAGCTGCTGAAAAGGCAAAGGATCAGGACGCTGTTAAAGAGGTGGGCATTGAATGGTGTATCAACCAATGTAAAGAACTTATTAAAGCAGAAGTGCCCTGTCTTCATTTTTATACCATGGGAACATCAGAAGTGTGCCGTCGTGTGGCCAGTAAGGTTTTTTAAAAGGAAGCATGAAAAAGATTTATCACCTCGCAACTTGTTCTACCTGTCAGCGGATTCTCAAAGAACTAAAGCCCGGTAAAGAATATATATTGCAGGATATAAAAACAGAACCAATAACGGCCACTCAGCTTAATGAAATGAAAAAAATTTCAGGAAGCTATGAGGCACTTTTCAGCCGTGTTGCTTTAAAGTTCAGAGCCTGGAAACTAAATGAAATGGAACTTGCCGAGGCTGATTATAAAAAATACATTTTACAAGAGTACACATTTTTAAAACGTCCGGTGATCATCATTGATGATCAGATTTTTATTGGCAATGCACCGAAAAATATTGCAGCAGCAAAAGCAGCAATGAAAGCGCATAAATGAAACGCTGGCAGGCACATCTGGCTGTATTAACGGCAAATATTATTTACGGTGCTAATTATTCCATAGCGAAAACGGTTACGCCATTATATATAAAGCCGTTTGGTTTTATAGTTTTGCGTGCCTGGGTGGCCACTTTGTTATTCTGGATTGCCGGTTATTTATTTCCCCATGAACCCATCAAAAAGAAAGATTGGTTCCGTCTTACCATGTGTGCGGCATTTGGAGTGGCAATTAATCAATTAATGTTTTTTAAAGGATTATCACTAACCAGTCCGATTAATGCAGGATTGATGATGATTAGTAATCCTATTTTTGTACTCTTGATTTCCTTTATACTCTTAAAAGAAAAAATAACCGTTTTACATTCATCAGGAATTTTACTTGGTATTGCAGGGTGTGCTATTTTAATTCTTTACGGGGCAAAAAGTACATCTGTTGTATCATCACCAATCGGCGATCTTTGTATTCTTATTAATGCTTTATCTTATGCAGTTTATCTGGTAATAGTCAAACCCATTATGAAGGAATATCATCCCATAACAATCATGAAGTGGGTATTTCTTATCGGAGCAATTATGGTGCTTCCTTTCGGCTATGTAGAGTTCACTCAAATAGGGTGGGGCAGCTTCAATACCAACATCTGGCTGGCTACTGTTTTTGTGGTTATTGGCAGCACCTTTTTTGCATATTTATTCAATACATTGGGCCTGATCAGCCTTAGTGCATCTGTTGTAAGTGTGTATATATATCTTCAGCCCTTGCTGGCGGCAGGGTTTGCAATTTTGCTTGGGAAAGATTCCCTTAACTGGATTCATTTACTGTCTGCTGCATGCATATTTTCAGGGGTATATCTCTGTGTGAACCGCCCACAAAGGGTTAAGACGTAAAAAAAGATACTTTTGCAGGATACCCAATAATAAAAGAATATGATTCGTTCAATGACAGGATATGGCACAGCAGCAGGTGTGGTTGCCGGGAATAAAATTACTATTGAAATCCGCTCACTGAACAGCAAATTTTTTGAATTGAACCTGCGACTTCCTCCCTCTTTCCGCGACAGGGAAGCAGATCTGCGGATGGAAATTTCCAAATCAGCAGAACGTGGTAAAATCGACTTCTCCATTAATTTTGATAATAGTGAGCTGGCAAGAAAAAGCTCTATCAACAAGGAAATATTTAAAGCGTATTATGAAGAGCTGAAAGCATTATCTGATCATCTTCAAATGAAGGAAATAAACTGGGCCGATACTATTCTGAAGTTGCCACAAGTATTGAATAGCGAGAGATCGGAATCATCGGAAGAACATTGGAATGAACTACTAGTTGTATTAAAAGAAGCTTCAACAAAGTTTAATACTTTTCGTTGCGAAGAAGGAGTAGTATTAGAAAAGGACCTGGAAGAAAGAGTGCAATGCATCCTTCGTTTGCTGGATGAAATAGCACCTTATGAAAAGGATCGAATTGAAAATATAAAGGCAAGATTACACAAAGGCCTTTCTGATATGAAGGAGTCCGCCGGAGCAGATGAGAATCGTTTTGAGCAGGAACTCATTTTTTATATTGAAAAGCTGGATATCAGTGAAGAGAAAACACGACTTAGGAGTCATTGCAACTATTTTGTGGAGACAATGAAAAGCAGTGAAGCAAACGGTAAGAAGCTTGGGTTTATCGGACAGGAGATTGGCCGGGAAGTGAATACATTGGGTGCAAAGGCAAATGATGCAACCATTCAACGCAAAGTAGTGGAGATGAAAGATGAACTGGAAAAGTTAAAAGAGCAACTTGCTAACGTACTTTAATTATATATAAAGAGTAAAAATTAATTTATGTCATTGCCGAATAAACTGATTCTTTTCTGTGGTCCGTCAGGAAGTGGTAAAACCACTGTAGTGCATGCCTTGCTCAGGCAACACCCAAAATTTGTTTTTTCCGTTTCCGCAACCACACGTCCGCGACGACAAAATGAAGTGAATGCAGTGGATTATTTTTTTTTAACAGAAGAAGAGTTCCGGAATAAAATTGCCAATAATGAATTTTTGGAATGGGAAGAAGTTTATCCCGGACGATTTTACGGCACTTTAAAAGCACAGGTTCATCAGCAACTGGAACAAGGTAATATTGTTTTATTTGATGTAGATGTGAAAGGCGGACTATCAATAAAGGAATATTTCTCCAAACAACTCCTCGATGTATTTATCATGCCGCCATCACTTACTGCATTAAAGCAACGATTGGTAGCACGTGAAAGTGAAACGCCGGAATCATTAGAAAAGCGGTTGTCAAAATCAGGACTGGAAATGAGCTTTGCGGATAAGTTCAGCTATATTATTGTAAACGATGAATTACCCAAAGCCATTCGTGAGGCAGAGTTATTGGTAGAAGATTTTTTAAATCGAAAAGACGATTGATGAAAACCGGACTATTTTTCGGCTCCTTTAATCCTGTGCATAACGGGCACCTCATTATTGCCGGACATATGGCGGAGTTTACAGATCTGAAGCAAGTGTGGATGGTAGTATCACCGCATAATCCGCTTAAACAGTTGGGTACATTATTGCAGGACTATCACCGGTATCATTTAGTAGAATTAGGCATTGGAGATTTTAAAAAAATTAAAGCATCTAAAATAGAATTTGAACTACCCAAGCCAAGCTATACCATAAATACCCTTGCATACCTTACAGAAAAATATCCAAAGAATGAATTTGCATTAATCATGGGAAGTGATAATCTGGAATCGCTGCATAAGTGGAAAAACTATGAAGCCATTTTAGAGCATTATGATATTTATATATATGAACGTCCGGGGTATGATGGTGGTCAATTCAAAGATCATCCAAGAGTAAAGTTCACCAAAGCGCCATTAATAGAAATATCCTCCAGCTTTATCCGGCAAAGTATTAAAGAAGGGAAAGACGTACGTTATATGATGCCACAATCTGTTTTTAATTATATTGATGAAATGCATTTTTATGAGAAGTGATTTTTGCTTGATTGACTTTAAAAGCATCAACATTTTATAAATCAACAAAAACCAGTCTTTATACTAGATACTTGATACTATTTTACGCTTGCACCATATTCAAAATAGACTCAAAAATAAGTCTGCCATCCGTATTCGCTAAAATTCCTTCTGAAGCTCTTTCCGGGTGCGGCATCATTCCGAAAATGTTACGGTTTTTATTACAGATGCCTGCAATATTATCCAATGCACCATTTGGATTGGATGCAGCATCTAAATTTCCTTTTGCATCACAATAACGGAACAACACCTGGTTATTGTCATTCATTTCTTTCAGTGTTGCTGCATCACAGAAAAAATTTCCTTCACCATGCGCTATCGGAACTTTTATCACCTGACCAATACGAAGTCTGGAAGTGATTAAACTTTCATCGGTCTCGCAACGCAGAAATACATTCTTACAGGCAAACTGATGATGTACATTATGTAACAAAGCACCCGGAAGTAAATGCGATTCACAAAGAATCTGAAATCCATTACAGATGCCGAATACAAATCCGCCTTTATCAGCAAACTCCTGCACCTCTTGCATGATGGGTGAGAAACGTGCAATAGCTCCGGAGCGTAAATAATCGCCGTAGGAAAATCCGCCCGGCAATAGAATAAAATCGCAACCCTTCAGTGTATGATCTTTATGCCATAACACCTCCACCTGCTGACCCATTACATCTTTTACCACATGTATCAGGTCCTGATCGCAATTAGATCCCGGAAAAACTACAATACCAAATTTCATAGTTTAATTTTTTTGCAAAGTATTAATTCATTTGGGGCATCAAGCCTTCATAAAATTATTACGCAGCCGGTTTACCTTTAATGATTGCTTCTCTTGATTTTTTGTTTTGTGGACGTGATGGACGTGTTACGCCTTTAGAACCAATTATTAACTTCCCTTTTCCGGAACGTTTATCTCCTTTTCCCATAATTTATAGTATTTGATGGCAAAAGTAGGCTTTGTAAGAGGATGATAAAAGAAAAACCACGAAAAAATCAAGCTATTTTATAAAGAACAGGCCTTGAGGGAGTAGCATCATTCACAAAAGTGGCAGTTTGCAGATTCAGGAGATATCTGCCATCAGTGATTTGGGAAGGGACATAGATAAATTCAGTGATAGTGGCCGCGGTTAAAGGCTTTTCGGGGTAGGTCCAAAAGGCATGGTGAGCCAGTAATTTTCCACCATCATTTTCCCGGTCAACGGAAGGGAGGTCGGTGAGGAGATGCATAATGTTTTGTTCCCGGATAAACTGCATTGCTTCCACATGGATGTAAGGTGGATTGGTGTTTGAGTATGCCTTTGACTTCTTAGATTCCTCATTGGGTAATGTGCGAATGACTAAGGCCTCATAAGGACCATCACTAAATAAATTTTCCAACTGTCGTTTGGTAATCACATAATCACCATTAATTTCTTCCGGCGTTACGGTTATCAACTTCGCTAAAAAGAAAAACGTTTTCAAAGAATCATAAACAGAATACCACTCCGCAGTAATATGACCAACGCATTCCGTATGTGTACCATGTCCGTGCGGATTAAAAAAAATATTTCGAAAATTAACGGAACCACCTTCTTTTACCGAACCTACCCAATTGCCGTTACGCACCGGCTCCATAGTTACCGGAGGCACATACCATGCACTTACTTGTCCGGTACCTGCTTCAAGAGGTAAAGAAATATCAATGGGCTGACTAAAATCAACAGTAATTGTTCCTGAAGGATGTTGTATAGTGGCTTTCATGAGAGGGTAAATTTATAAAAAAAGCAAATGTACTTATCAGTAAAAAGAATTATGATACAGACTATAAATTAACAAGAACTCCTCTCAAAAATTCATTATATTCTCCTCTCCTTTTCGGAGAGTAATGAGGTGAGGCAATAAAGAAATCATTTTTGAGAGAAGTTCTTGTAAATGTCACCCATTTAAATAAAAAGATCAGAAGCCAGCTTATCAGCAATTAATTTTCCTGTAATGGTTAAATACAAATGGTTTTCATTGTTTACCAGCTTGCCATTTGCAATAAAAGAGGATGCTTCTGTCATAAGATGCTTATAGTGTGCTTCACCAAATG
>JANOBN010000480.1:0-2317 GCA_031411675.1 Bacteroidota bacterium
CACCATCATGTTACTTGCATTGCGGGATTCTTTCATTCCTCTGTAAACTAGCCAGGTAATGAATATGATGATCATTAATGCCGGCAGATCCGCCACAAAATGAAAATTACCAATTGCAGGAGCACTGGTCCATGCTTGCCACGAAGTTTGAAGCGAGGCATCCAGACTCTCAAAAGATTTCCCGCTATGAAGCAGGAGCTCGGCCTGATTGTAACCTTTATGTGCCGAGAGAAAATCCATCGTTGCCCATGCGGGAATATGAATATTTATACTTTCCATTAAACTGGTAAAGTAATCACTCCATGATATGGCAACTGTAATATTTCCAATTCCATATTCCATAATCAATGCCCATCCGATAATCCAGGCAAACATTTCACCAAATGCTACATAGGAATAAGTATATGCACTTCCCGAAACAGGAACCATACTGGCAAACTCTGCATAGCAGAAAGCAGCAAAACTGCAGGCAAGTGCTGTAAATAAAAACAATAATATTACACCCGGACCTCCGTCAGCACTGGCTTGGCCGATGGTACTGAATATTCCTGCACCGATTATTGCAGCTATACCAAATGCCGTTAAATCACGTACGCCCAGATGTCTGCTCATCTGATGCACGCCATCTATCTCATCTTTTTCAACCTGTTTAAGGATGGCAGAAACTGTTTTCTTTCGGAATAAATTCATAGTAGCGGTAATTAATGCAAATTAAATGGAAAAGTTTTAATCGGGGTGGGTTGTCATCGCCTTATTGGATGCAGCAAGTCCGGTTATTAACAATAGTAGGCCGGGAGTTTTAAGCCGAACCAATGCCCCCAGTACGGGTGTGGTAAAAGCAGTGATTATTAATATAAGTATGCCTGAGGATATTGTGGTAAGCACAAATGGATTTCTTTTAACCGGATTCCGCTTTGCTTTCCAAATTAAATAAATGATAAAACCCGTTATCATAATGTTTTCGAATGCTGATATATATTGAATTATGGATTTAGCTTCTGTAAAATAAGGGCGCATTAAGGAAGTCCACAGCGCCTGAGGACTTCTTTTTAATACACTTAGTGCATCGGGAGAAAATGGAATGAGTTCAATGAGACTTTTAGCCTGATTGTAAACGGCAAACTTCATAAATACAATTTGTTGTTGATGCAGTGCCAGAAAAATATCGAAATCGGGATGCAAACCTGCCAGTAAAACAGCCATAACAAAGGAGAATAACAAAGTGAAAACAAATGTTTTTACCCATGTAGTATTAAATTTAATCTCAATATACCAGGCTATGAAAAAAGGAAGTACGGCAAGTAAAATAAACGGCTTAAAAACGAATAAGAGAAATGATAGAAAAAGAAAAGTAATCAAATGTTTTAATTTAAAATCAGTTATGTATTTATTAAAGAAAAAGAATGTCATTCCAATGAGGAAAATAATAACAGATTCCTTCAGCATTATCGAACCCCAAAAAATAACTGTAGGTACAAAAAAAACAGCTATCATCAGATTAATATTTACATCCACCGGTTCTTTATTGTTTACTGATCTATACAATGCTATTAATCCGGTGAATGACAGGAAGCACATAAAGAGAGCATGTATGTTGTAATATCCAAAAGAAAACAGGCACAGAAATGCCTGAAGTCTGACAAACATCATCGAGTTATTGAACCATTGTCCGTAGCCGGAATTAAGATTTGTTCCCAATTGCTGATAAAAGTGCATTACTTCTGAATGTTGCCATTCAATTCCTGAAGTCATCTGAAAGAAAAGTAATGGGGAATCTGGCAAAGCACTATATAGTATTCTGGCATCATTCATAAAGGTATTTGTATCACCCCCATTCATGTATCTGGAGTAGATATATCCACCGGAAATACCCATAACTATTTTTAATAAAAAAGCAACATTACTTATTGCAGGCGGCAAGGTCTTGTAAAATTTTTGACTATTAATTAAATAGAAAAACAAAGCAGCATAACAGGCAAAAAGTATCCATTCCATATTACTTGCTCTTTACTAAATTACTTAAACGCAAGTTCAACTTTTCCCAGCCGCTATGACTGAAAAGTAATACTATAAGAAAAGGAAGTGCCGCTACTTTATAACGGACAACAGCACCTAAAATAGGCGTTACCCATCCAATAAGACAAAACAGCGTAATAACAACCAGCACACTGAGCAGTATAAATGACAGTCCGTTGAACTTGGCTCCATTCCTAATTAGAAATAATAGATTTACTGCTATCAGCAGCACCATAAAAGTATTTTCCAACGCAGCCGGAAACATCATAACATTGTCAACTTCCCAAACATAAGGTCGTGT
>JANOBN010000481.1:0-2026 GCA_031411675.1 Bacteroidota bacterium
GATCCCGGCTCAGGTCGGAAAACACGACCAGCAAAGGCTCGGTCATTCCAACCCAAGTTCCTTGCGCAGATCAGCAAGCGGCGTAACCCTACCCGCGCTCAGATCATCCAACCCCGCCGCGATCTCCCCCTCAAGCCAAGCCTCATAACCGGGCACGGGTATAGCGTCCGAAACCGGCGCGTCGGTCCATATCGGACTTGGGTTTGGTTTGGCTTGCGTGTTCATCGCCCAAAGATAGCCGGGGATGGTTTAAATTTCAATAAGATGCTCCCCCCAACGCATCCTGAACATGCGCACGAAAAGAAGACGTTCCAAAGACGCAGGGAAGACCTGCCTTATCCAGCAATATCAGCGCATTACCCGTCCACCCCGGCGAAAATCAACCCGCCCGCGCCCGCCGCACAAAATTTGCATTAACCTGTTTCTAGGGCGCACCGGAAAGCCGCCCTACTGGATCACAATCTCATCCGCCCGCACATAGCCCAGCACATCCCGCGCTTGCTGGTCCAGCAGGTCCACGTCCAGATACCCGTCCGACAGCCGGTGCGTCAGGTTCTGCATATGCGCCAACTCGCCTGCCAGTCGGTCGCGTTCCACCCGCAGGCCCTCAGCTTCCGCCTTGATCTGCACTTGTCGGAACACCCCATAGTCGCCCTGCACGGCGGCAAACACAAAATATGCGCCGATCAAAAAGGCAATGCCAAGGGTGACAACACCCCCAAGTGCCGGACGTTTGCGTGTACTGCTCATCTGCCTTGCCTTCACCGCCCCTCGTTTCATGGGGGCGTAAGGCGGACCATCGCATATCCGAATCACTTTGTGAATCGGGAAAATGCAATCGAGTCATGGCATTAGATCAACACACCGCGACAGCGGTGAAAAAGGGGCGGCCCATGCCGGGCCACCCCCCGCCCAATCAGGCTTTGTTCTTATAGATGTCGACCATCTGTTGCAGCATCGCCATCGCTTCGGCACGCGGCCGTTGGAAGCAGTTCCGCCCGATGATCGACCCGTTGCCGCCGCCATCGCGGATCGCCCGCGTGTCGTCCAGCACCCCGTCCGACCCCTTGGCCGCACCGCCCGAAAACACGATCAGCCGCCGCCCGTTCAGCACCGACCGCACGCATTCCCGCACCCGATCGGCTTGGGTTTTCACCGCGATATGCCCGGCTTCAAAGGCTTTCTTCGCCTCTGGCTGGCTCAGGTGATCCGTCGAAAGTTTCACTTTGATGATATGCGCCCCCAGCAATGCCGCGATATGCGCTGCATAGGCCGTCACGTCCATCGCCGTCTCGGCATCCTTGTCCAGATCCTCGCCGCGCGGATAGGACCAGATGATCGTCGCCACCCCTTTGGCCGCCGCTTCCCGCCGCATTTCGGCAATTTCGCTGAACATATCCAAGGACATAGAAGACCCCGGATAGATCGTGAACCCAATCGCCGAACAGCCCAACCGCAGCGCATCATCCACCGATCCGGTGATCGCTTGGGTCTTTGGCGCCACTTTCGGCAGCAGCGAATTGGCCGAGTTCACTTTCAAAATCGTCGGAATTTGCCCTGCAAAGGTATCCGCCCCCGCCTCCAGCGGCCCCATTGGCGCCGCATAGGCCGAAAGCCCCGCATCCACCGCCATTTGATAGTGGTAATGCGGATCGTAAGCCGCCTCATTCACCGAAAAGCTGCGCGCTGGCCCATGTTCAAACCCCTGATCCACTGGCAGGATAATCATCTTGCCCGTCCCCGCCAGCTTGCCCTCCATCAGCAGCCGCGCCAGGTTCGTCTTTACCCCGGGGTTTTCCCCTTCGTAGTTCTTCAGGATGTTCTGAACGATCTTGGTCGTGCGCATCGGTGCCTCCGGTTTGATGTCGCCCATCGGCTTAAGACCCGCCCCGGATTCCTGCAAGATGATTGTGCCCGGCCAGCGCAGTTCTGCCCAGAACCCGCCCGCTTCTTGTCACTATTCCCCGCCATCCGGTCTGAACCGGCGGATTCAGCCGGACAGCGAGGAAATTATGACACTTATTCA
>JANOBN010000482.1:0-5265 GCA_031411675.1 Bacteroidota bacterium
CTATTATTATAACACAAAAGTTGAAAGGCAAGTAAAGCCATTTATTGATTTTATTTTATCAGCAACCGGTCAGGACCTCGTAGTGAAAACAGGTTATATTGATCTTAATTAATTTAATAATAATTTGTTATTATCATTACATTGATAAATTATAAACCTGATATTTTCACTTTTTAAATTAAAAATATGAAAAAGATATTTTATCTGTGCGCAACATTCATTTTAGTATCTTGCGGTAATGGGAGTAAGGACAGTAAATCTGAGGATAGCCAAACATCAGCAAAAATCGCTATTACCATTAAAGGCAGCGATACCGTTTTACCATTATCGCAAAAGCAGGCAGAGGAATACATGAAAATACATCCGGAAGCGTCTATTACTGTTGTTGGAGGTGGTTCCGGTGTCGGATTAACTGCCTTAATGGAAAACACTACCGATATTGCTATGTCATCGCGTCCTATTAAGATGGAAGAAAAGATGCAAATGAAAAAGAAAAACATGGATGCAAAGGAGGTAATAATTGCCTATGATGCTTTATCAATCATTGTTAATCCTTCAAATACCGTTAATCAGTTAACCCGTGAGCAGATTGAAAAAATATTCACAGGAGATATTAAAAACTGGAAAGAGGTGGGTGGCAAAGACATGAAAATAGTGGCATTATCAAGAGAATCCAGTAGCGGCACTTATGAGTTTTTTAAAGAGCACGTAATGAATAAGAAGAATTATGCCACTAACGTGTTGGCTATGCCTGCCACCGGAGCGATAGTGGAAACCGTTGCAAGAACTAATGGTGCAATAGGTTATGTTGGTTTGGCATATGCCTCTAAAGAAGTGAAGGAATTGGCCGTATCCTATGACGAAGGAAAGTCCTTTGTTATGCCATCTGTTGAAGCGGCTCAAAAAGGAACATACCCGATTTCCAGACCCCTTTATTATTACTTTACCCCTGATAAAGAAGCTAATGTGAAACCATTTGTCGATTATCAGCTTTCTGATGCCGGCCAGAAGAATGTTGAAAATGTAGGTTATGTCCCTCTGCTGAAATAACTAATTTCGCGGGGCAGATTGAACACAACCATCAGTGAAAAAGTTTTTTGAACGATTTATCACAGGCATTTTGATGCTAAGCAGTACGGTTACTACTTTAACCGTACTGCTTATCATCGTTTTTTTGTTTTCGGAGGCATCCGGAATTTTTAAGCAATCCCCGGTAGAAGGGAATAATGTCATTCTGGTTAATCCTTCTAACACTATTGATCATATTACTGCAGGACAGATAAAAGAAATTTATGATCAGAATATCACCAATTGGAAACAGTTGGGAGGGGAAGATGATACTATAGTTTTATTCGCTATCAATTATATTGAGGATTATTTTACAGAAGAAGAAATCGGAAGCAACTTTGAATACCTGCCCGGAAAAATCGACTCATTAATTATGGCCAATAAAGGGATACTGGCTATTTTTTCTTCAGAATACGTTCTTAAAGATACCGAAACCAAGAAACTAACTATTGATAATATTACACTCAGTACGTTTATCAAAGGCAGAGAATGGTTTCCTACCGCACAACCTGCTGTTCAGTTAGGGGTGTTACCAATTATATTAGGCACATTATGGGTAAGTTTTATAGCGATTCTTATTGCATTGCCTATTGGTCTGGCAACAGCTATATATATGGCAGAGGTCGCAAACAGCAAAATGCGACTTACGTTAAAGCCAATCATAGAACTTCTTGCAGGAATACCATCCGTTGTTTATGGATTTTTCGGATTGATTGTTATTGTGCCTTTCATTCAGAATTTCTTTCATCTTGATACCGGACAAACCGCACTTACAGGAAGTATTCTTCTGGCTATTATGGCACTGCCAACTATTATTACCGTTTCAGAAGATGCTATAAGGGCTACTCCCAGAGTTATGAAGGAAGCCAGTCTTGCTTTAGGGGCAAATCATTGGCAAACTATTGTGAGGGTTATTATTCCATATTCATCCTCCGGTATTGCAGCCGCAGCAATTCTGGGTATTGGACGTGCTATCGGAGAAACTATGGCAGTATTAATGGTAACCGGTAATGCTGCTGTTATTCCACACTCCCTTCTGCAACCGGTACGCACCATCCCTGCAACCATTGCAGCTGAATTGGGGGAAGCTCCGCAGGGCGGTATTCACTATCAGGCTTTGTTTGCTTTGGGCTGTATATTATTTCTTATGACTATGGTGATCAATTTATGGGTGCAGTATATTTCTTCTAAAAAACGATATGCGAAATAATTGTAATGAATAAAAAAATCATACAACAAACTACTGCATTCTGGACCTTTCGTCTCCTGAGTTTTCTGGTGATTGGCTTGCTGTTTGGCATACTTGGATTTCTTATTGTAAAAGGAGGTAAGGTTATTAGCTGGGAGTTTATTTCTGCTATGCCGGAAGAAGGAATGACAAAGGGTGGAATTTACCCTGCTATTATCGGTACACTTTGTCTTATAGCAGGAAGTATGCTGTTTGCATTTCCGGTTGGTGTGATGAGTGCAATATATATAAATGAGTTTACGAAAGAGGGGTTATTTAAAAAGTTCGTTAAGCTGATGACCAGTAATCTGGCCGGTGTGCCTTCTATTGTTTTCGGTCTTTTTGGGATGGCACTTTTTGTAAATAAACTGGGCTTTGGTGATTCTATTCTTGCAGGATCTCTTACACTTGGATTGATGGTATTGCCAATCATTATACGCACCACAGAAGAAGCATTAAAAACAGTGGAAGATTCTTTCCGGCATGCAAGCTATGCTTTAGGAGCAACAAAATTAACAACGATTTCAAAAGTGGTATTGCCAATTGCTTTTCCAAATATTATTACCGGAATGATTTTGAGTATTGGCCGGGTGTCCGGTGAAACAGCGCCTATTTTATTTACTGTTGCAGCTTATTTTCTTCCTAAACTTCCTACAAGTATACACGATCAGGTCATGGCACTTCCTTATCACCTGTACGTAATTTCCACAAGCGGAACAAACATTGAGCAATCGCGACCAATGGCTTATGGTACTGCTCTGGTTTTAATAATGATTGTTCTAATTCTGAATTTAACAGCTAATTTTATCCGTCGTTATCTCGGTAAAAAATATAAAGTCAATTAATGAATCTGGAAACTACACATAAAAAAATTGAGACAAAGGATGTTCATCTTTACTATGGGTCTTTTCATGCACTTAAAGGAATAACATTGGGCATTGAGAAGAATACAGTAGCTGCTTTTATTGGTCCGTCAGGATGTGGAAAGTCAACCTTCCTTCGTTTGTTTAACAGGATGAATGATTTAATTGACGATGTTAAAATTGAAGGAGATTGCCTTATTGACGGTAAAAATATCTACAGCCGTGAAATCAGAATAGAAGAATTGAGAAAAAAGGTGGGAATGGTATTTCAAAAGCCCAATCCTTTTCCGAAAACGATATTTGAGAATGTAGCTTATGGATTGAGGGTAAATGGAATAACTCATAAATCGTTTATTGATGAAAGAGTGGAGCGTTGCCTTAAGCAAGCTGCATTGTGGGAAGAGGTAAAAGATAAACTGAAGAAGTCAGCAATGGCATTGTCCGGCGGTCAGCAACAACGATTATGCATTGCCCGGGCATTGGCAATTGAACCTTCTGTAATTCTGATGGATGAACCGGCATCAGCACTGGATCCTATTTCAACAGCTAAAATTGAAGAATTGATTTATGATTTGAAAAAAGAATACACCATTGTTATTGTAACACATAATATGCAGCAGGCCGGACGCGTTAGTGATACAACTGCATTTTTTTATCTGGGTGAATTGATTGAGTATGATTCAACAAAGAAAATATTTACTAATCCCACAGATACCAGAACACAGAATTATATAACCGGAAGATTTGGATAATAACGGTTAATTTAAATTATAATATATAGAGCGATGACACATTTAGAGACTGAATTGAAGAGTTTGAAAACCGATATGCTGGAGATGTTTGCTCTGGTGGCCAATCAGGTGGAAAAGGCCAAGGAAGCATTAGTGCGTTTTGATAAAGATCTGGCCCGCGAGGTTATTGTTAATGAAAAAAGGGTTAACGGCTTTGAGCTAAAGCTTGATCGTGACTGTGAAAATGTTATTGCATTGTTTAATCCTGTTGCTGTTGATTTGCGATTTGTGCTGGCCTGTTTAAAGATAAACTCTAATCTGGAAAGAGTCGGCGATATTGCGGAAGGCATTGCAAAGTTTGTGCTGGATATTAAGCTGGAGCCGGAGAAAAAGTTACTGGACGATACCCGTATTATAGAAATGTTTGACGTTTCAGCAATAATTCTTAGTGATGTAATGAATGCATTTGATAATGAAGATACGCAACTGGCCCGAAGTGTTTTTAAAAAGGATGAAATACTGGATCAGATAAACGCCAATGCCAACATTGCTGTTGGTGATTTTATTCGTAATTCACCTGATCGAATTAATCAAAGTTTGTATACGTTAAGTATGATCAGAAAACTGGAGCGTGTAGGTGACCAGTGTAAAAATATTGCTGAAGAAATTATATTTTACATTGAAGCAAAAGTGCTAAAGCATAAATCAATGGCACAAAAGCAACAATAGAAATTCTGCTAAAATTCCTTGTTAAGGATTAAATTTATTTTTTACTACGGCCAGAAATTCTTCAAAAACTCCGGCATTAGACGAGATAATTTCTTTTCCAAAAAGAAAATTGTCACCTCCTGAAAAATCACTCACTTTTCCACCTGCTTCTTCAATGATGCAACAACCGGCAGCAATATCCCAGGAATTTAAGCCGTATTCATAAAAGCCTTCAAATCTGCCACAGGCAACATATGCCATATCCACGGCTGCTGAACCCAGTCTGCGTAACCCATGTGTATTCCTCATGCAAAAGTCAAATACATCCATATACTCCTTCATTTTTGAAAAGTTGGTATATGGAAAACCTGTTGCAAGCAATGATTTTTTTAATTCAGTAACAGGAGAAACAAATATTTGTTTGCCATTTAGCCATGCACCACCTGATTCCCACGCGTAAAAACATTCATCCAGATTTATTTCGTAAATAATGCCCAATACTGCCTTTCCTTTAAACGCTAATGCCACACTTACACAATAACAAGGTACACCGTGTACAAAATTAGTAGTGCCGTCAAGAGGATCAATGATCCATTGATAATCCTGTCCTTCAGATCCCGCCGTATTTTCTTCAGTAATAAATCCGGCCTCCGGTAATATTACCTTC
>JANOBN010000483.1:0-6773 GCA_031411675.1 Bacteroidota bacterium
GTATTATTATAAAGATTCTTTCCCACCGGACTTCTCACTTCCATAGATGCAACAGCAGTAAGCAGGGAGTTAATTCCATCCTGACGTGCTTCGAGATGATTGTTGACGATCCACTCATCTGCTGATTTTCTTTCCAGCATAACAGTACCACCCTGACGATCGGCCATAAATATTTTATTGATGGATGCAGTGTCTTTAACGGCAAAATCACGAAGCTCTTTTTTTATGGTACTGTTGCTGTTGTTAAAGTAAAGTGTGGCTGCAGAAGCGGCAAGAACCAAAAATAGAATTATATATATTCTGTTATTTTTCATGGAGTATTTTTTAAACGGAATATTTCTTGCGCCGGGTGTAAAATTTTGCAATGGCAAATAATAAAACAATTAATGGAGGAAGTACACAATTCAGAATTCGCAACAGCTGTCCGTTTTTTTCCAGCTCTTGCGGATCCAGCAACCTTATCTTAAATTCCTTGTTACGCACACTCATTAATCCGGAATCATCTGCTAAATAATCCATCACATTTTCTACAAAACTTCTGTTGCCAAAAAATGTTCCGGAGTATTTATCATATCCGCAAGCCAATGCTCTTCCTTTTTGAAAATCGTTGGTGATCACATCACCATCAGCAACCACCACCATACGGGTTGGCTTCTCACACTCCTCTTTAAATCTTATTTCCGGAGAGTTTCTGATAGTATCCGGCACCGGACGATTTTTGAAAATGGATTCAAACTTTCCTTCCAGTAAAACAGCGGTAGGAAGGTATTCCTGATTGTATTGTTTCGGATTTGGTTTTAATTGCATAATACCCAGATTCACACGAACAGGAGCAGGAGCTACTCTTGCATATTTTGATGTGGTAAGGAGTATTGTTTTTGCAATTCCCGGAGCACCAATGGTATCCAGTGTACTTACAAATTGACCTCTTACAGAATTGAGATTATTTACCAATGGATGTTTACCGGATGGCGCCATCAGCGGAAAGTAATACCAGGGTCGTAGTTCTGTGCGGGGTTGATTGCCAATGTATCCGGTAACAACAGGAATGGGAGCAGATTGAAGATCCAGAATCAGATCATAATTAATTCGTACACCATAACGGAACAGCATATCATCAATATTAATCTGATGTCCCATTGCCATTGTTTCACCACGGTTACCCAGGCTATCCATCGTTACTTCCATCTGATCCAACAGCCAAAAAACGCGACCACCATGCATAATATACTGATCGATGATGAATTTGCTTTTATCATCAAAAACACTATCAGGCTTGGCAATTATTACTGCTTTAAATTTATCAAGCACACCCAATGTATGATTTAATTCCACACGTTCAACAGCATAACTGATGTTTAGAATGCTGGTAATATCCTGTACTTTTTTCTCATCTGCTTCACCATGTCCGGTGGTAAATGCAATAGATGCCTTAAGCGGATTGGTTGCTTTTTTTATGGCACTAATAAATTCATATTCCAGATTCTGAATCGAATTATTTAGCATTTGCACACTGGAAACACCAATCTGATCTTTTAACAACTGAACCGGGATTTCCTGCGTACTGTAACTCACTAATGCTCCGGGAAAAATAATTTTTTGTGAGGTGCCTTCATTCGATTGCTCTTCGAGATTGGTGGGCGTTAATCCTTTTTCTGCAAGCTGACGATAAAAATTATTGCGTTCTTTTTCATCAGCACTTGCCGAAGGATTGATAAATTCATATTCAAGATTACCATTGGAGTAATTGCGAAGTTCATCCAGCATTTCCCGGGATGCATTATGTAACTTCTGAAATCCGGGAGGGAAATCTCCATCAAGATAAATTTTTACATACACCACATCTTTAAGTTCACCCATTATTTTTTTGGTGGATTCTGAAATGGTAAATCGTTTGTCGCCGGTTAAATCAAGACGTGTAAAAACAAATGATGAAATGAAATTGGCAAATATGATAATGCCAATAACAAGTATCAGTTGTAAGATATTCTGTCCTTTAACAGCGCGCTTCACAGATTCGTTTTATTTTTGGTTACAACTATTGAAACAGAATTCCATATTGAGTTATTGTTATTTACCATTTACGACTCTCCATTACCGTTTTAGTCATCATCAGAAATAAGGCAATCAGAGATACAAAATATACCACATCTCTGGTATCAATAACACCACGGCTTAAGCTTAGATAATGCGAGTTAATTCCCAATGAAAACAATAATGTACTCAGCCAGCCCATTTGCGACAATCCTGCAATGCTTTCAAAACCCTGAAGGCAGAAAAGACATAGAAAGAAAGCAATGATAAATGCGACTACCTGATTGTCGGATATCGACGAAGCGAATAGTCCCATTGCAGTAAATCCTGCTCCTAAAAGCAGTAAGCCCAGATAAGATCCTGCAATTGCACCACTATCAACATTGCCTTGTGGTAAACTGATTTTATATATAGTAATGTAGTAAATCAAAGTTGGTAGCAAAGAAAATAATACCAGTACAACGCCGGAAATATATTTTGCAAAAACCACCTGCATTTCGGTAAGCGGTTTGGTGAGTAATAATTCAATGGTGCCCGTTTTCTTTTCTTCTGAAAAAAGTCGCATAGTAATAGCGGGGATCAGAAACAGATAAACATAAGGCGTGATAACAAATAGTCCTTCCATGCTGGCATATCCACCATCAGGAATATTAAAATTGCCACCGGGAAAAATCCAAAGGAATAAACTGATAGTTACCAGAAAAACCAGAATAACCACATAGCCAATAACGGAATTCAGAAAACTATTTACTTCCTTTCTGACTAATGAAAACATAGATTAACCGGAGTGATTTTTAAATACTGTTTAAATGGGAGGGCAAATATAATTAACGGCGCAATGAATCAGGCCGGGTTCTTGACAGCTTTAAGCGGGTTATCAGCATTCTTGCGAAGAAATGACGGTTTCTTTTTCTATTAAACAGGCTGGTAATTAGGCAACTGCATAAATGAAACAAAAAATATCTTCCTTCGTAAACATATTACTTATTGTTATAGCACCTTGAACACAATTCTTCTTTTAAGTTTTCTGCTATCTGTCGGCCTTTTAACAGGCTGCCTTTTACTTTGGAGGAAGGTGAAGGACCAGAATAAAAAGCTAAAGCAGGATGAGTCTCTTCAGTCATTATTCGACAACCAAAACGAAGCCTGGGTTATTTTTGATGCCGAATCGCTTCTTGCCATCCGTGCTAATCAGAAGGCATTGAATGTATTTGGGTTATATCGTCTCCGTAAGCTGGATCAGCTTTCTTTTAAAAATATTTTCAGGGAGCCCCTGGTTGATGATGAGGTACAACTGTTGTATTCTGCCATCGACCAGGAGGCATTTGTAAACCGGAAATTACACTGCAGTGGAATCAATGGAAGAACCTTCCGGGCATTAGTATCTATTACGCGGGTTTACGATGGTAATCTCTTTTGTCGTTTTGCCGAAGAGCCCATTCGCTTCGAATTAAAGCATATAACATCTTTGCCGGAAGCTGCTTCCATTCCACATTCGCAAGTAATGGAACCGTTTTTAGAAGCAGGTAAGGATGTTGCTAAAGTAACTCCTGAAAAAGCAAATGGTGATTCCATTTCTACAGCTTCATCAGAATTATCATCTGTTGACGCAAACAAAAAAACCGTATTACTTCCTTTGGTATGGATTAACAGCAGTCAGATAATTACTGCCGCTAATGATGCATTCGCACTTTTAACAGGTTATACTTCCGGCGAGTTGTTGAATCTTCCGTTCAATCATCTTGTTCATCCGGCATCATCAGTATCAGGCGAACAACTGGAAGATTTAATAAATGGTAAAAGCATTTATTATTCAGAAGAACGCACCTTGTTGCGTAAAGACAGTAAGAAAGTGGTGGTGCGTTGTCAGGGGATGATGACAGGTGAAAAAGGAATTGCATTGCTTAAACTGGAAGATGTTACGAAGCAAAAAGCTATTGAACGTGAATTGGTTTTTACAAGAGATAATCTGAAAGCAGTTGTTGAACATACTTCAGAAGCCATTTTTTCTGTTGATGCTCTTGATAAAGTGATGGTGGTGAATACGGTGTACCGTGATCGTTTTTTTGAAAAGTACGGTGTATGGCTGAAGCAGGGAATGAACTATGGGGAAGCGTTGCCAAAGGAAGAACGCACTACATGGAGAAGAACACTGACCGATGTTTTACGTGGTAAAATAATTACGTTCAGGGATCAATTTAGTAATATCTCCGGAGGGAAGGAAGAATTTTATGAAGTTTCGCTGCATCCTGTTTATTCGGGAGTACATAAATTAATTACCGGTGCCAGTTACTTTGCAACCAATATTACCGCACAAATTGCGCATGAAAAGGAATTGCAGGCAGCACGTGATGTTGCCGAGAAAGCAACGGATGCAAAATCGCGTTTTCTGGCAACGATGAGTCATGAAATACGCACACCATTAAACGGTTTGATTGGAATGGCGGAGTTGTTAAAATCAACATCATTGAATGCTGAACAACAAAATCTGTTAAGTAAAATTCGCGTAAGTAGTGATGCTTTGCTGCAGGTGATCAATGAAGTGCTGGATTATTCAAAGATTGAAGCCGATCAAATGCAATTGAATGCAACACCCTTTAATATAGAAAAGGTGATGCAGGATACTATTGATATTCTCTCTGCTAAAGCGCTGGAAAAGAATATTGCACTGGAAAAATATATGGGTATTGATGTACCCTCAATTATCATTGGCGATCAGGCACGATTGCGTCAGGTATTGGTAAATCTGGTGGGTAATGCAATTAAGTTTACAACCAATGGCTTTGTTAAAATTAATGTAGAAAAGAAAGACATTAATAAAAATCCGGGGCTGTTATTTTCTGTGGAGGATTCAGGCATTGGAATGACTTCTGTGGAAGTGTCACGGCTGTTTCAGGAGTATCAACAGGCCGATTCGGGCACCTATGAAAGGTTTGGTGGATCAGGCCTTGGGCTAAGCATCAGCAAACGAATTGTGGAATTGATGGGCGGCACCATTGGTGTTCAAAGTGAAAAGGGAAAGGGAAGTAAATTTTATTTTCACATTCCTGTTACAGAAGGTGCTGTTGCAGAAATGGAGCAAACACAGCCACAGACTTATATTTCCGATAAGGAACTTGCCAACAGTTATCCTTTACAGATTCTTGTTGCAGAAGATAATGACGTAAATCAATTGCTTATGGTAAACATTTTAAAGCAATTGGGTTATAAAGCGGATGCAGCATTTAATGGTGTGGAAGTTTTGAATCAATTGGAAGAAAATAAATATGATCTTGTTTTTATGGATGTGCAGATGCCGGAGATGGACGGACTGGAAGCCACAGAAAAGATTATTAAAAAATATGGTGATGATGCACCGGTTATAATTTCTATGACAGGCTTCACCAGTGATGAAGATAAGCAACGCTGTTTTGATGCCGGCGTTGATGACTATGTAACCAAACCCGTATTAATAGAAGATATAGAACGTATGATAAAAAAATGGTCGGGTAACAGTGGGCGGACAAAGTCAGTTGCTGTATTGGAAACGGAGAAGGGAACCCAATCGGGTAGTGCCGAATTGGATAATTCGCTGAATGACTTTGCCGTTTTGGATATTGGGGCCATTCAGCGCCTGCGGGATATTGCGGCAAAGACAGATGCTGCTTTCGTAAACCAGGTAATTACTTTATTTGAAAGACAGGTGCCGGCCGGTATTTTTGATGTTGAGCAGGCAATGACTACCGGAGACAATACAAAGATGTGGCAATCAGCTCATAAGCTCAAAGGAACCTGTTTAAATATAGGAGCTAAAAAGCTGGCAGAATTGTTCCGTATCCTGGAGATAAAGGGCAAAAATGGCGATAATCGGGGTCTGAATAGTCATATTAGTCTGCTAAAACCCCTTTATGAAAAAACCCTAAGTGATTTTCGCAGGGAACTTACCGGTGGAATACATTAATAGCAATAAGAACAATAATTTGCAATTGCAGGAATTCTTCCTACATTTGCCATCCCAATTAAAGGAGGTATACTGGTTATGATCATAGTTCCAATTAAAGAAAACGAAACCATCGACAAAGCCTTGAAGAAATTCAAGAAGAAATTTGAGAAAACAGGTGTGGTGAAGCAATTACGTTCCCGTCAGGCATTCGAAAAACCTTCTATTACGCGTCGTACCACTGTTAAGAAAGCAGTTTATAAAGCAACATTGATGGGTCAGGAAATACTCTGATGATCAGTAGTATACTATATTGAAGCCGGGTAATCACCCGGCTTTTTTTTTAATACCGAGCCATATAGCGTTTTAAATATAATTGTAAATATGGCAAAGCATAAAACGACCTGATAAGCCAACCTGCATATCTTACCTAAGTTCACAAGTGCATTATTAATAAATAAGAGACATTCTCTTTTATTTAGGACTTTTCTATTGTACCTTTATGATTCTATTCCCCGAAGGTTGAAGTTCATCGATCGATTTATTGCTCACTTACAATTTGAAAAGCGCTTTTCCGCTCATACGGTTACGGCCTATAAAGCCGACCTTATTCAATTTTACGATTATTTACAAACGCAGTATCAGTTCGCTGATATAGAGCAGGCCAATCATTTATTGATACGTTCATGGGTTGTTTCTTTAATTGAACTGAAATTAAATTCACGTTCCGTTAACAGAAAGATCACAACGTTGCGCACTTTTTACCGTTTCCTTCAAAGAGAGAAAGTAATTGTGTCCAATCCCATGTTAAAAATACAGG
>JANOBN010000484.1:0-6982 GCA_031411675.1 Bacteroidota bacterium
CCACATAAGAGCATTTGCCAAACCCATCAGTGCAATAAATAGTACAGAAGTATACCCACTGGTATTTATTGCAATAAGTGAAAATGTGATCCCTGTTAATGCCGACAATGCCAGTGCCTTTGCCTGAGTAATAAATTTAGGGATAGCAACAATACCGATTATATATCCTAAAACCATAGCTATAAGGGTAAATGCGGTGAAGTTTTTTGACTCCGACAATGGAATTCCTTGTGACTGACCATAGGGACCAATAGTATCTCCGGCAATAACTTCTGCACCCACATATAAAAACAAGGCAATTACACCCAGAACCAGATTTGGATACTGAATTAAACTGCCCTTGTCAGCAGCCGGAGTTTCATTTTCACTTTCGGGTTCTGATTCTATTGCCGGTAGCGAGGAAAAGCGAATCATCATTGCCAGCCCGCACAATACTGCTGCCATAATAGTATAAGGGGTAATCACTCTTGATGCAAGTTCATCCAGTCGTATATTGCGCTCGGTAACATCTAAAAGCTTTAGATCATTCACTAAGGTGTCGGCATCAGAAAGAATCACCGAACCCAGAATTATCGGAGCCATTATTCCTGCAACTTTATTACATATTCCCATTACACTTATCCGGCTTGCTGCACTTTCAATTGGGCCAATTATAGTAATGTAAGGGTTTGAAGCAGTTTGCAGAATAGAAAGACCGGTGCCGATTACAAAAAGACCGGTTAAGAAAAGCAGGTAGGTTCGTGTTTCAGCAGCGGGAATAAATAATAATGCTCCGGCGGCCATTACGAGTAATCCAAGCATCATTCCATTTTTAAATCCTGTCTTTTTTAAGATCCATGACGAAGGTAAAGCCATTACGAAATAGGAAATATAAAAGGCGAAGGCAACCAAATAAGCCTGAAAATTATTCAACTCACAGGCAATTTTGAAATAGGGAATTAATGTACCGTTAAGCCATGTTACAAATCCAAAAATAAAAAACAGCGCTGCGAGAATAAGCATGGGCACCAGATTATTTTTTTTCTGCATAAGAAGGAAGTATTAGCGGGTTGAAATAATAATACACATTAAATGAACACAATTGCTGTTCATAAAATATTAATTGCTGTATGAATGGGTGCTAACAAAATTGTTCCTTTTGGATAATTTTATCAAGTGAAACTATTCTTTAAGGAATTAAGTTTTCAATACATAATCATGATCATTTGTTAACAACAGGCGTAAAAAAATACTAATGAGACCATCTATTTCAGGCTTGCGGCTAAGGGTTAGAAAGAAGTCTACACCTCCGGGAACCAGTCCGGGTGTAATCAGTGTGTCTGAAAATGCCAGAAAACCTCAGATAAAACTCTATTCCTATAACCCCGAAACTCTTGTAATAAAGGATGTAACTACTGCGGAGGAGATATATAAAATCATTAGTGAGGGCAAGGGTTTAAGCCATTGGGTGGAAATTAAAGGCTTTGGAGATCAGAATCTCATAAATAGCTTATGTGATTTATTTGCCATACATAAACTGGAGATGGAAGACGTACTCAACACCTACCAGCGTCCGAAAATGGAAGATCATCCCGGACATCTGTTTATTGTGTCGCGGATGTTTATCAGAAACAGTGAATTTATTACCAGAAATGAACAGTTGTCACTCTTCTTGGGCAGCAACTTTGTAATAACCATGCAGGATAATGATGTAGATTTTTTTGAACCCATTCGTGTAAGACTAAGACAGGGAAAAGGTTATATAAGGCAGCATAGTGCTGATTATATGGCTTATGCATTACTGGATGCTATTGTTGATAATTACTTTCCGCTGTTGGAATCGATGGGGGAGCGACTTGATGAACTGGAAGATGAACTGTTTGTTAAGCCGACCCGTGGATCATTACAACGTATTCAGATGATTAAAAGGGAATTGATTTTATTTCGTAGAACCATCTTTGCAGAGCGTGATAAAATCAATGACCTGCTCAGAACAGAAACCGTACTGGTTAAAAAAGCAACCCGTGTTTTTTTACGGGATACCTACGATCATACGATACAAGTAATGGATCTTGTAGAAAATTATAAAGAGATCACCGCCAGTTTAATGGATATCTACCTGAGTTCGGTAAGCAACCGTATGAATCAGATAATGAAAGTACTGGCTGTTATTTCAACGATTTTTATACCACTTACCTTTATTGTAGGGGTTTATGGTATGAATTTTACCGCTCAGGATCCGGTTACCGGAGCTGCCTACCCGTTAAACATGCCTGAATTGCATCATCCTTACGGCTATGTTGGTGTCTGGGCTTTTATGGTGTTGCTGGTAGTTGTTCAATTGTATATTTTTTATAAACGGGGATGGCTTGATAAAAGCTGAAGTGTCCCCTTTATAACTTTCTTTGCAGTAGATTTTGTAAAGTGAGTCAGCAAAAAGAAAATCATTTATATGTGCAGGTAGTATTACCTCTGGCATTACCCGGAACGTTTACTTACCATGTGGCCGATGAATTACAACAAGTGGTAAGCGTTGGTCAGCGGGTTGTAGTTCAGTTTGGTAAGCAGAAAATTTACTCTGCACTGGTATGGAATATAACCGATGTGGAAGTTCCTTCATTTACAACAAAGCCCATCATTAGTATAATTGATGAATTGCCGGTAATAACATCAGCACAGATGGAATTATGGAAGTGGATGGCTGATTATTATCTCTGCACTATTGGTGAAGTGATGGCTGCAGCTTTACCATCAGCATTAAAATTACAGAGTGAAACAAAGATTCAGCTTCATCCTGATTTTAAAACAGATCAGGTTCTTGCCGATGAAAGAGAATATATAATAACAGAGGCCCTTCAGGAAAAAAAACAATTGAGCATTGCTGAAGTATCCCGCTTATTGTTATTAAAACAAGTAATGCCTGTTGTTAAATCATTATTAGGCAGGAATGTAATTGAGATTGCAGAAGAAATGGTAGAAAAGTATAAGCCCCGTTATGCTGCTTTTGTAAAACTTTCCAATAAAGCAAATGATGAGGATTTTATGCGGGAAGCCATGGAAAGCATGGAGCGCAGGTCGCCAAAGCAATTGGATTTGTTGCTGTTTTTTATGAGGATGAAACAGGATGAAGAAACGGAGCTGGTGAGCCGCACTTTATTGTTAAAACGATCCAAACTATCAGCCGCAGTTTTGCAGGGATTGGTAAAAAAAGAAATTCTTGAAATTGTTGAAATACAAACGGACCGGTTATCACAAACATCTTTTGATGAGGCAATTGACCCATTGCCATTAAATGATGCACAAGAACAATGTAAGAAGGAGATTTCAGGTTCATTTTTAAAAGAAAAAGTAGTATTACTGCATGGTGTAACATCATCGGGAAAAACAGAAATATATATACATTTATTAAAGGAAGCAATTGACCGGGGTCAGCAGGCTGTTTATCTTGTTCCTGAAATTGCACTTACGTCACAGGTAATTACACGGCTGAGGAAACATTTTGGAAATAAACTACTGGTGTATCATTCACGGTTCAGTGATAATGAAAGGGTAGAAACATGGAATAAGGTTTTAAGTCACATACCGGGCAGCACAGATGGTCAGTTAATTGTCGGAGCTCGTTCTGCAATTTTTTTACCGGTAAGTAATGCAGGATTAATTATCGTTGATGAGGAACATGACAATAGCTATAAACAAACAGATCCTTCTCCCCGATATCATGCACGTGATACAGCGGTCTGGTTAGGCAGCACAATGAAAGCGCCGGTGTTACTCGGATCTGCAACACCATCATTGGAAAGTTATTACAATGCACTGGCAGGAAAATATATTCTCACATCATTAAATTCCAGATATGGAGAAATGATAATGCCGGAAGTGACCCTTGTTGATGTTAAAGATGCTTATAAAAGAAAACAAATGCATTCTCATTTTTCAGGAAAGCTGATTGAAATGATGAAGCAGTCCTTACAAAATGGCGAACAGGTAATTTTATTTCAAAACAGACGGGGCTTTGCCCCTGTATTGGAATGCAGGAATTGTTCGTGGGTGCCACATTGCATTAATTGTGATGTGAGTTTAACCTTACATAAACAAAAGCAGGAAATACGCTGCCATTATTGTGGGTACTCTACAACACCGCCATCATCCTGCAATGCATGTGGAAGTACCGATCTTAGAATGAAAGGCTTTGGCACAGAGAAAATAGAAGAAGAATTGCAGTTGCTCATGCCGGGTTACAGGATATCACGACTGGATCACGATACTGCCCGAAGTAAAAAAAGTTTTCATCAGATCATTTCTGATTTCGATAATGGCGATATTGATGTATTAGTGGGAACACAAATGGTGACCAAGGGTCTTGATTTTAAAAATGTTAGTCTGGTAGGAATATTAAATGCCGATCAGTTATTAAACTATCCTGATTTCCGGTCACATGAACGTGCATTTCAGTTGATGGAACAAGTGAGTGGCAGGGCAGGACGAAAGAAAGTTTCGGGAAAAGTGGTCATTCAAACTTACAACACCAAAAATATTGTGTTACGATATGTAATGGAACATGATTTTCGAGGATTCTATAATCATGAGCTTATTGAAAGAAGTAAATTTAATTATCCCCCTTACTTTAGATTGATAGAATGCAGTATCAAGCATCGTGATGAAGCCGAAGCAGAACGTGCGGCAAGATTATTTGCTAAGGAATTATCGGAAGTGTTTGGCAAACGGGTTTTAGGACCTACCCAACCAAATGTTGCCCGAATAAGGAATCTTTATATAAGGCAGATATTAATAAAACTGGAACGTAAGCTATCAGTAATGGAAGTTAAAAAGAAGCTACAGAAAGCCATAGATTTTTACCGGAAGGAGCCTGCCAACAGAAATGTAATCCTGAATATTGATGTTGATCCTTATTAAGTATAATTCCGACATTATTTTTGATTGAATTATACAATAGCATCAACATGATTACTAACTATATAAATTATGATCGTTATCATAGATTTTATATTATAAAAAGGTACTTTTAACGGGTAAATTTAATAACTATGAAAGAGATCATTTGTCCGGTTGATTTTTCATCAACATCAAAGGCAGCTTTGAACTATGCTGCGGCATTAGCCAATCATTTCTCTGCACAACTTACGATAATTCATGTTTATGAATTGCCGGTTTTATATGGCGATGCTCCTTTCCTTGCCGTTCAGCAGTTAGGCGCTGATATGGAAGAGTCAGCCCGGAAAAATCTCAATTTAGAAGCCGAGAGAATAAAAACAACTTTTGCCCAGATTGTAATTGAAAAAATACTGGTTTGTGGTATACCCTCAATTGAAATTTTAAAAATCGCTGACCGAAGAAAAGCTGATATTCTGGTCATGGGAACTAAAGGCCTTAATGCTTTGGAAAGACTTTTTATCGGCAGTACATCCGAAAGAGTATTCCATCATGCTTCAATGCCTGTACTATGCATTCCCGAACATGCAACATACAAGGGTATTCATAAAATTGTTTTTGCCACCGACCTTAAGGAAGATAATCTGGAAGCTGCAATGGCAATAACTCCATTTGCTAAAAGTTTCGGCGCTGAGCTGGAGTTCGTTTATATTGACACAGAACATACTGTTAGTCATGAGGAATTATCAGCAGAATTAACAGAAAAAATCCGCACACATATAAAATATCCCTGCTTGGCGGGATTTGTTACGGATGATTTTAATGTTACTGCGGGCTTACATACTTTTTTGCAGAAATATCCGGCAGATGTTTTGGTGATGTTTACTCATCAGCGTAATTTTCCACGGTCACTCACCTCACCAAGTGTTACCAGCAGGACCATGCACCATCTGGGAACACCAATGTTGGTGCTGACACAATCAAAGAAAGGTTAATGCTTTTTATTTTTGCTTCCTTCCTTCCCTATGAAGGGATGGCCATGTTTCCATTTATTGTTCTCCGTCAAAGGAAACATCTTGATGATAAGACCCTTTTAAACCACGAACGAATTCATCTTGCCCAGCAAAGAGAGTTATTGGTAGTCCCTTTTTATTTTCTTTATTTATTTTTATACGTGGTTAATTTAATCCGTTTTCGCAATCATCACAAAGCATACAGAATGATTATTTTTGAAAGGGAGGCCTATCATTTCGACAAGAATGAGAGCTATCTGATTACCAGAAAACCGTATGCCTGGCTTCGAAAATACTCAGATTGATTTTTTTTTATAAGGCTGTTTTTAATGAAATCTATCATTAATGGAGTATGATGATGCTCATTTTATTTGAATACGCAATAGGACCATATTTGTAACATGAAATTTAAGCAGAATCCAATCAATATGGGAAGTGCTGACCGGATAGCAAGAATGTTTTCAGCAATTCTTATAATAGCAGTTTATGCGTCCGGTATATTAAGTTCATTATTTGGTATTGCATTACTGGTGGCATCATTTTTCTTTATGGTTACAAGCCTTTCCGGATTTTGCCCTGTTTACAGTCTCATACACATTTCAACGTTACCTGTCGAGTAATTAAACAAATTATGAAAACATTAAAAAGCCCCAATGGAGAATACTTATTGTCATCGTCAATAGATTCTCTTTTTGTGGAGTGCAGAGAGTGGTTGGATGAATTAGGCTTCTGGAAAGATGAACAATCGTTTTTTATTAAATTGATTAACCGGCAGCGGGAAGCCATACCTGAAAGGGAATTAACGCTGCACGTTTTAGCCAATCTCCAGTTAATGCATGGAGAGTTAATTAATGAATTGCAGCAGGCATGTGAATTGCATCATGCAAAAATGAATATATTGGAAGATGAAAGGGCAAACGACGAAGCATTCCGTTTGGAGCATGCAAGGATGTCTGAAAAATATAATAAGTTCAAGTCGGATTATTATGCCCTTAAATTCAAAGTTTTTGAGTTGATGAAGTAATCAGCCGTTTGTAATCCACCATGCCCATAAAACAACACCAATCCACATTAGTCCTTTAATTAAGAAAAACAGGAAT
>JANOBN010000485.1:0-5342 GCA_031411675.1 Bacteroidota bacterium
AATCGTAATCTCTGGGCCGGAGTAAATGCCAGCTATATCTATGGAACTACCGATAGAAGCAGCAGGGTAGAATTTACAGAATCAAATTATCTTAATACCCGCATCACCAATACATTAACACTAAGTGATTTTTATCTGGATGCCGGCTTAATGTATAATAAGCAACTTAAAAACGGAAAAACGTTTACCGCCGGACTCACCTTCTCACCTCAAATGGATATTAACGGCAGACGTGACGAGCTTTGGCTGAATTATTATCTCCGTACAAGCACCAATGAGTTAAAAAGAGATACGGTTTCTTTTATTGATAAGGAAAAAGGGGTGGTAAGATTCCCCATTCAGGCTGGACTTGGCTTTAGTTTTTCCGATGGCGACAAATGGATGATTGGTTTTGATGCCCGTTACCAGCAATGGAAAGACCTGGAGATTTATGGCGTAAATGCGGGACTTAATAACTCACTACGTATTGCTTCCGGAATGCAGTGGAAACCTGATGCAAAATCCATGAAGTATTTTAATAAAGTAACCTATCGTTTAGGTGGTTTTTATAGCTCCCCAAAGCTTACTGATTTTACACAGTCGCTGGGAGGAGTTTTTCTGATAGGTGATCTTTTCGATAAAACAACGCTGGAAGTGAAAACTTCTGACATCAACGAAGCCGGCATAACATTCGGTTTGGGGTTGCCCTTGAGAGGGAAACCTTATTCCTCTGATCTGGATATTTCCTTCGAGTTAAGTGAACGGGGAACGATTAAGCAAAACCTTGTCCGTGAAAGATACTTTCGCGTTATTTTAGGCTTAACGATACGTGAAGAATGGTTCCGGAAACCTAAATTCGACTAATTCTTTTGTGTATTAATATTTCCGGCTAACGTCCGGCAGTTTCAGTTAACGACTTACCTTTGTTCTATATGTCAGAAACTATGCATTGTCATTTTTTCAACAATAGGATATCGGGCTTGTTTTTTATAATAGCTTTATTCCTTCTATTGCAAGCCTGTGAAAATGATAAAGAGCAAATTGCAGTTATTTCTAAACCATATAATGGTCCATTGGAAAAAATTGAAAAACTGGAGACCATATACAGTGATTCCGGCATCATAAAGGTTAAAGTAACAGCACCGGTATTAAAAAAATTTATACACCCGAAGCTGATTACTGAATTACCCGAAGGAATCAACATAGACTTTTATAATGAACGGTTTGAAGTAGTATCTAAACTCACGGCAAAATATGCTATTCATTATGAGCTGGAAAGAAAATGGGTGGCTAAAACAGATGTTGTGGTAGTAAATGAAAAGAAAGAACAACTTAATACGGAGCAATTGGAGTGGGACGAACAAACCGGGAAGCTTTATTCCGGTGAATTTGTAAAAATTACTACTCCCGAAGAAATAATTATGGGTCAGGGATTTGAAGCTGATCAAAATTTTAACTCTTACAAGATATTTAAAGTAACCGGTACTATCACAGTTAAACAATGAAGCGTATGCTCCGAATTCTGGAAATTTCATGGCTGGTTATCCTGCTTGTAAGCCTTTCTTTTGGCACATGGCGTTGGTTTAGTGAGGGGTTCAGTTGCGCCGTTTGGTTTTATTTTGTAACAATCATATCCTCCGTAGCTTATGCCGTTCGCCGCAAGCAAAGGATGGCTACTGAACGGGAAATGGAACGCCAATCGTAATTTTTACCGTAAGGAAACAACAGCAACCAACACTTTTCGTTATTTTCGTGAGGGCATTCCGGAAATCAATCCTGATGAAGGATGTAAAATGAGCATGAAAAGACCAGTAATCAGAACTTTGAGCGTTTTAGCCTTGTTGTTGCTGATCATCCTTCCTTCCGATAATTTGCAGGCGCAGTTTAGTCGCGGTACACAAATGTCCTTTGGTAAAAACAGAGTTCAGTACAATGATTTTTACTGGACGTTCTATCGTTTTAAAAACTTTGATGCTTATTTCTATGTTGGCGGACAGGAACTGGCAATTTATACCGGTCGTACTGCAGATCGTGAAATTGAAGAAATTGAACGCTTGTTTGATTATAAAATTAATGGGCGTTTTCAATTTGTGGTTTACAATAAGCTCTCTGATCTCAAGCAAAGTAATATTGGTTTGGAAAATGAAGAGCTGCTGACTAACACAGGCGGATTAACAAAAATTATCGGAAATAAGGTTTTGTTATATTTCGATGGCGATTATCGTAAGATGAGAGAACAGATTCGTGGAGGAGTAGCACAGGTAATGTTAAATCAACTGATGTTTGGTGGAAATATTAAAGACCGTTTGCAAAGTGCAGTGCTGTTAACATTGCCTGATTGGTACACGCAAGGTCTTATTGCATATATATCACGTGGTTGGTCTGTGGAGGCCGATAACAGATTGCGTGATGGTATTCTTTCCGGACACTTTAGAAAATTTAATAAACTCACAGGGGAGGAAGCACAATTCGCCGGACATTCCATGTGGAATTACATTGTAGAAGTTTATGGACAGGCATCTGTTTCCAATCTTTTATATATGACCCGAATTAACAGGAATATTGAAAGTGGATTTCTGTATGTTCTGGGTTCACCATTAAAACAACTTACACGTAACTGGCTCGATTATTATCAGCGAATTTATATACAGGATGAAAAGGAAAGGGTAATTCCTGCAACCGGCATTGTATATAAAGATCGAAAACCATCACGTCAGATTTCACAATTAATCAGCAGCCCTGATGGTAGTCAGCTTGCTTTTGTTACCAATGATCTTGGTAAATACAAAATCTGGCTGTATGATATCCGTAGTAAAAAACTTCGGAAGCTTGGCAAGGGCGGATTCAAATCAATTCTTCAAGCACAAGATCTTAGTTTCCCCGTTTTAAGCTGGCATCCTGCCGGTAGATTTGTAACAGTCATCGTTGAGCAGGGGGGTAAATTATGGATGGATTATTATCACACCGATAAGAAATCAAAAAGGGAAAGAAATAAGTTTTTTTATTTTGAAAAAGTACAGAGCTTTAATTATGCAGCTAACGGACAGGATATGGTGATGTCAGCAGTGCAAAAAGGGCAATCAGACATTTTCTTATTCAATGTACGTACAAGAACGTATGAGCAGATTACAAAAGATTACTGGGATGACATTGATCCGCACTTTGTAATGGACGATAAAAATATTATTTTCAGCAGTAATCGTGAAGAAGATACATTAAAGGTAACTTCGTTTAAGGAGCATAGAAATCATCCTGTTCATGGAAGTACAGATATTTTTTTATTTGACAATGAGTCTAAATCCTCTTTGCTCACCCGGCTTACCAATACACCGGATGTGAATGAAACAAAAGCTATGATGCTTGATTCACTGCATTTTACTTTTGTCAGTGATCAGAATGGTATTAAAAACCGGTTCGTTAGTACATTGGAAAGCACTATCAGTTATATTGATACCAGTATTCACTATCGCTATATAATTAATTCCTTCCCAGTTACCAATTACTCCAGAAATATTCAGCTGCATGATGTAAATTTCAGACAAACCAATACTGCAGAACTGATACGTTATAAAAACAGAAATACTATTTTTGTAAATTCAATTCCTGTTATTGACAGCTCTTCTGCATTGAAATTGAAAGATACACCATTGCGAAAAAAGCAACCTTTTATTGAACAAAGTGCAAATCCTGTTAACTCAACAAGTCCCGGTGTAACAGTTATTAATCTGAAACCTGAAGATAATAATATACAACCGGAAAGTCCGGAAACTGACAGTAGTAAGATTGATGTAAGCAATTATGTTTTCCAGACAGAGTTTCCGAAGAAAAAGAAAAAGGAAGCGGAAAAAGTAATTCCAAAAGAGAATGCAGAAGAGGGCAATACACGATCTGTCTCCTTAACAGAAGATTCAGTAACACTGCCACCTCCTGATACAGCAGAATTCTGGCTTCCCAAGCAACGTAATTACGACATAGCCTTTGCGCCGGGTTATGTTTTAACGCAACTTGATAATAATTTGCTGAATGAAACTTATCAGGCATTTACCGGTGGCGCTGTTTATTTTGATCCGGGGTTGAATGGCTTATTTAAAATTGGTTTAAATGATTTGATGGATGATTATCGTTTTGTTGGAGCTTTCCGTATTTCCGGTAATCTCAACAGTAATGAATACTTCCTGAGTTTCGAAAATTTAAAACATAGGCTTGATCAACAAGTGTCGTTTTATCGTCAGGGAAGGGAAGAAGTGAATAGCTTTTCTTATTTTAAGATTCATACACATGAATTGAAGTACACTACCCGTTGGCCTTTTAATGATCTGGCAAGCATCAGAGGCTCTGCAGCGTATCGTATTGACAGAATTGTAGCGCTTTCTACAGATCGTATAAATCTGGGTATTCCGAATCAGTTTTCACAGTGGGGAAGTACACATATTGAATATGTATTTGATAATACCATCAGCACCGGATTAAATTTGTATAATGGCTTCCGGTATAAATTATTTGGTGAGTTGTTTCGTGAACTGGAAACAAAAAAATCATTGCTTGGAGTGCTTGGTGCTGATTTCCGTTATTATCTTAAATTACACCGACAGATTATTTGGGCCAACCGTATTGCAGCGAGCACATCTTTTGGTGATCTGAAACTTATCTACTATCTGGGATCAACCGACAATGCAATTGTTCCTTCCGATAATTTTAATCAGGATATCCGCGTTGATTATTCACAAAACTATGTTTTTCAGGCATTGGCAACCAACCTCAGAGGTTTCACTCAGAATATCAGAAACGGAAGTAGCTTTGCAGTGATGAACAGCGAGGTTCGGGTACCCGTATTTCAATATATATTAAATAAACCCATACGTTCCGATTTCATCAGAAATTTTCAGATAATAGGATTTGGCGACCTTGGAACTGCATGGACTGGATCTTCTCCGTATGGAAGTGGCAATTCCCTTTTTACGCAAGTCTATACCAATAACCCTGTTACTATTACCGTAAAGAAAGACATCGAACCCTTTGTTGCAGGATATGGTTTTGGACTTCGCAGCAGAGTTCTTGGTTATTTTATTCGGGGCGATTGGGCATGGGGGTACGATGATGGTGTTGTTGGGAAAAGAATTTTTTATTTTTCACTCGGACTTGATTTTTAATGGATATTTTTTTGACAGCACTTTAATTAAATAATGATAAAATTAAAATATGATAAAGGATATTATATATAAAAAGGCGGAAGAGTATTTTAGTAATGTAGTGGATATTCGTCGTCATCTGCATATGTATCCTGAATTATCATTTGAGGAGAAAGAAACGGCCTCGTATGTAGGAAGCAAGTTGCAAGAGTTAAATATTCCTTTTAAAGGTGA
>JANOBN010000486.1:0-3961 GCA_031411675.1 Bacteroidota bacterium
CCAGTTTTTTAATACTTCTAAGGAAATATTAGATGCATCGTATGGATCTGTTACATCAATTGTTTCCGGATATTTAAGAGGTATAATATATGCACTTCCGGTTTGTTTAATGGCATTAATATTCTTGTATTCATCTCCTCCTCCTTTTATTATGAAAGAAATAGAAAATTCACGACCTAATGCATCAGCACGCAGGGAATTCAGAATATTACCTGAATTAATTATCTGTGGCAGTAATTGCTGATCATTAATTGCCTGAAGGGAAATATTGGTTTCCCTTTCAGATGAATTCTTATACCACAAAGCATCATAATAAGTCTGGCGTAATAGTGCTATTGCACCCATTAATGATGAAGGATAATCCTGCGTAGAAGTGCCTTTGTCAAATGAATAACAACTGGCGGCGCGTTCTGTTAGGATTACATCATTTTCATTCTCATCAGATAAAGAAACCAAGGCGCCTGTTCCGCGTGCAATGCCATCTTTCTGCTGCGTCATTACTGTACCAAAACCCTGCTTTCGCCATTCATCTGCTTTGCCTGCATCAAGGTTAAAAAGACGATAAGCATCAGTTTCCGGACGTATTGCCTGATTCCAGTTGTATGCACCGGGAGTGTTAGAAATAAACTGAGGACCTTTACCACGCTGAAGGGAAGTTTTTGCAGGAATACCATAATCGGCATATATATCTATTAAAGAAGGATATATATATTTTCCGTTACAATTATATATTACTGCTTCCTTTGGTACAACAACATCAGTTCCCACTGCAATAATTTTATCCTTTTGCACTACAAGAGTTGCTGCTTTAATAACCGTTTTGTAATCAACATAAATGGTGGCATTGGTAAATGCATAAATTATATCTCGCTTATCAGCGATTCCATTTACCGGAAATGTCTCTTGCGCTGAGGCATTCAGGAAAAGGATCAAAAAGGTTGAAAACGCTGTTAGTAATTTTCTCATAGTTGAAATATTGAAGGAAACGAAAGTAATAATTTTAACAACTTACCTATAAAGCAGAAAACACAGACCCTCAGCTATTTATATGAAGACTTCCGTTTCGGCTAAACCAACGCAGAGCCTTCGTTTTCTGCCCCGCGACCGGAAGACGTTGGATTATATTCTGGGTAAGTTGGCGATTAACAGTAGTCCGGAAAGGTTCGAATTGTTACAGGAGCTTTTTGAAAGGCATCGCACTTCCGTTGGATTTGATCCAGCAATCCTGTCAAAAGGAAGATATAAACGTTTTAAAGCGTTTGAAATCCGGCAGGTTTTGATAGAACTGGAGCGTGATCTTTCCTTAATTCTGAACTCTCCTGAATTTATCAATGCCAATGAATCTGCAAATACCTATAAAGAACTATTTGAGCAATATCTCATAACTTTTGAGTTACTGTCGGCACCGCCTTCGAAGTCGCTGAATGATCAGGTGGATGGATTTTGTAAACTACTAATGCAGGAGGGTGCTTATGAATTACTACTTGCTTTCTACCGTCAAGCCTATCCTCACTTCACTTCGCGCAATGTCAGGATCAATGATGTTATTAAGGATTACAAAACATTAATTGAAACACTTGATTACCAAAATGCATTAACTCTTAGTGGCTTGCAAACGGTGCAGCTTATGCAAGATTCCTATCATGGCAATATTACGCAGGAAGAATTGTTGCTGCATTTTAGTGTTCTCAATAAGCTAATTCAACGAACTACTGATTTCACAGTTCTGTATGAACTTAAGCTACAGGCTATACGTATTGCTTTTCATCTTGATAAACGTGCCGGTGTAATAATTTCAATTACATCAGATATATATAATTCAAGTAAGAAGGGAATTATTCTGAATAGTGAAACAGAAGCTGAACTTATCTGTGCAGCATCGTTATTTGATAGTGTAACACCATTTTCACAAAAGATGGAGGTGCTTGCCTTTCAATCTGTAAGTAGAAAAATATCTCCGTACCAGATTGTATTAACAAAATTAACGGAAGCATTACTTTTGGCAGATTCCGGCGATCTTATCAATGCAAGAATTCTCATTAATGCCGCTGAATATCTTCTTATTAAAAACAGTTTCCGGAATATCCAGATGAAAAAAGCCTGGATGGAATTGCAGACTTTCCGCTTCTTTATAAACATGACGGAAGAAATTAATGGCAATGCACAATTCGATAAAACAGATTATCAGGTTTGCATACAAGCCGTGAGAGATGCAGGTGATGAAATTAAAGAAGCCAGAAAAACTGCTGATGGTTTACAGGCAATGATGCATCTGTTAAAGAATGAAACTGTGATAGCCAAAACATTATTGAATGAATGGCTGGAGGTCTCTAAAAATGATAATATTCTTACTGCCGTTATAAATTATCTTGCACTAATTTCAGATGAAAAATCATCGAGAAAAAATATTTTATTGGCAGAGCATCATATTTTGGATTTTAAAGAACCCTTTTATTCTACTGTTTTTCTTAAATCATTAAAGGTTCTTCACAACAGTTATAAAAAATAATTTTATCATTAGTCTCTTTCAATCTGTAGTTCTTGCTTTTTCTTTTTAGGAGGATCAATTACCTTTGATTTTGATGTAGTGTCTTTCTTAAACCAACCAAATTCTTTATTCAGAATTGTTTTAAGATTACCCTTTTCCTTTTTGACATCATCTACTATTTTTTCTTCTACACCTTTATTATCATATTTAATCTTGGGATCACTTACCGGACCCTGTACGGTTAAAAACATTTTAGTGCGCCCTAAACCATCATCTTCAATCGTACCGAATTCCGTATTCATTTGTTTGACTTTCTTCCCTGCCAATTGCGATAGAAGTAACTGAATACGATAGTCCACAATATTATCAAAGGTATGTGTTCCGCTGGCTGTCATTTCCAATGCAGTGGAGTGTATTTCCATTGCCGGAATATAAATTTTACGCTGACGAATATCAATGTTATTGGTGAGCGTTGAAAACCTGATATTCTGCAAATCTGCACCTTTAAGATAACGCGACAAAGCCATCAGGGGTTCAAACTTAATTAATTCGCCCTGCTCTATAGTGATCTTACTTTGAACCGCAATTTTATCGGTATTACAATATAATGTTTTAGACCACATACCTGCAAAGACAATATCTGCTGTTAATTTTCCCCGTAAATTTTCACCGGTAATAATATCCTGACCGAAATTACCCATATCGGTAAAGAGCTCATAAATATCAATCTTAGTTACATTAGCATTACATGATATCAATATGCTATCCTTATGCGCTGCATTTATGGTGCCTGCAATTTTCCATCCTCCATTCATTGCCTTAAACGAAAGTCCATTGCTGTTCACAGATTTATTCCGAACAGCAAGATCTCCTCTAAGATTCCATGCCTGAAACTTCCGGAAACTAACCACACCAATGTTTACCTGCATTAAAAAACTAAGATTCTTATTTATATCCAGAAAGTAAGCTGTGTCATTAGCATTTGATTTCACTTTATTTTCCAATATCTCATTCAAATCAAGATTACGGGAGGTAAGTTGTGCATTTCCGCTCAGCACCTGGTCGGGTTGAAAGAGAAAACTAAATAGATTATTGATTGTTCCTTTTAATTTAAAATCACTGCCTGATGCTCTTCCGCTGAAATCATTTATAGTAAAACTGTTACCATTCAAAGCAAAAGAGCCATTAAAATCGCTGAAAGATGCCGACTTTCCTTTTAACATAAATGCTACCTCCTTCATATCAATTGTTCCTGACGATTGATAGGTGGTGGTATTATGTGCCTTTCCTTTAAAAAGCATATTACTGCCAATAACCAATACAAATTGCTTACTACGGCAAAAAATGGTTTTGATTTTGTGAGCTATTGCCTGCTAGAGAAAACCCTCCCCGACATTGCCCTCATTGACATTCAAATGAATATTATGGATGGCATAGCACTAACCGATTTCTTGCAACAATTTTTTCCTTCTA
>JANOBN010000487.1:0-4905 GCA_031411675.1 Bacteroidota bacterium
TGTGTTTTTGCCTGTGCCGTTTGTGCCCTGGCTGCAAAAATGTCTAGAATAAGATTGGTACGATCGAGAACCTTACAGCCCAGTTCCTTCTCAATATTGCGAAGTTGGGAAGGAGACAGTTCATCATCAAAAATGGCCAGACTAATATTATTAGCTTTCACATAGGCTGTTATTTCCTGTAATTTACCTTTACCAACAAAGGTTCTTGAATCAGGATGAGGTAATTTTTGTTGAAAACGCGCCATGGTCTTTGAGCCGGCCGTATGAGCAAGAAATTCTAACTCATCGAGGTATTCATTTGCCGTTTCCATCATCTGACCCGGTGTAATTACTCCTACCAATACGCTTTTCTCTATTTGTTTGCTTGTATCGTGTTCTTTTACTTTTGCCATTGAATGAATTAAGGAGGCAAAGTAAATCAAACCAATCATCATCACAACAAGGAATGGCATTCTTTACTTCCGCTTAAAACAGATGTTAATAATTAAGAGATAAAGAACCCCGTTCGTTGGTGGAAGTGTGTAAATTTGTTTATTCCCACTGATAAAGAAATTGATGAAGAGATGGTTATGTACATTCCTGTTACTGGCTACAGTATCGGCAAATGGTGAAGGGTTCAGAATTAACAATCAAGGTGTTAAAGCCACGGGAATGGGTGGTTATGAAGCGGCTTTAGCGCGGGATGCCTCAACAGTTTACTTTAATCCTGCCGCTATGGTGAGGTTAGGCCATAATAAGTTAACAGCCGGAGCAAATGTTATTTTTCCCAGGATCTCCTATCTGAATCCTTTTGACGGCAATGTTGACATGGATCCTGCAATCAGTCTCCCTTTCAATATCTACGGAGTAACCCGATTAAATAGTAGAACCAGTTTCGGTGTTGGTATCTATACCCCTTTTGGTGAAAATATAGTGTGGGATGAAAATTGGTCAGGAAGGTTTGTTACGATTGAAAACAGATTTCGTTCCTTATTTATACAACCCGTACTATCTTATTCATTAAACGATAAAATTGCAATTGGCGGCGGACCTATATTTGGATGGTCTGCGATGAAAAGACGTTTTGCACTTGACGTAAGCAGCACCAGCGCATCAAACGGTTTTGCGGAATACAAGAACGCCGGAACAGGCATAGGATATACTGCTGCTATGCATTTTCAGTTTTTGAAATTATCTGCTGGAATAACTTATCACTCCGCAGTCAAATTAAAAATGAAAAATGGTGATGCAACTTTTAGTGATGTTTCTGCCGGTGGAGCAATTCTGGAAGGTATTCCACCATCCTCTGCTTTTAATACGAACGTGCATTCTCCTGCTTCTCTGGATGCAGGGTTGGCTTATGATATTGATAATAAAATACAGCTTTCATTAAATGTTTCCAATACATTCTGGTCAGTGTTAGATGAAAGTGTTGTTGAGTTTACCGATCATGACAACCTGAATTTTACAGAACAATATAAATATGAAGATGCTTTTTCATTTTCATTGGGAGCGAATTATACCTACACAGAAAAGACTGTTTTCAGAGCCGGGATTGGACTTACTAAAAGTCATGTACCTGATAATTATTTAAATCCGGCACATCCTGATGCTGATCAGTTTATATACAGTGCCGGCATTACCTGTCTTGCTAATTCCGGCTTGTCTTTTGATTTTTCCATAATGGTACGTGACTATAAATCCAGGTTAGAAACCGGTAATATTCCTTATAATTTTAACGGTAATTATAAAAACACATTATATATAGCGGGGATAGGAGTTAACTATGAATTCTGATTTAAGACTTCTTATTATTACATTTTGCATACTGACATCAGGATGTAAAAATTCATTTGATGAGCCTGTTGTAAGCCGGGGCTCTGCTGACTTCACCAGTTATGTTGCCGTAGGTGGTTATTACACGTCAGGCTATGCTGATGGTGCACTTTATTATGACATGCAGCAATACTCTTTCCCATCCATTCTTGCATCACGTTTAGCTTTGGCCGGAGGTGGAAATTTCAAACAGCCATTAGTGAATCCGGGGAATGGCATGGGGTATGATAAAAATGGAACCCTGGTATCAAGAATTTTTCTTTCCATAGAAAATAACTGCAGAGGTGAGCAAGAAATTGCCAAAAACCAGATTTCAGGTGATGCATCTAACCTTAGCTGGATCGGGCCATCCGGTCCTTTTAACAATATGGGTGTTCCCGGCGCCAAAGTTTTTAATCTTTTTAGTCAGGAATTTGGTCGCCAGGGTAACCCGAATGCAAACCCATTCTTTTCGCGGTTCGCTTCTGACAATATTGAAAGCTCTACCGTAATTGATGATGCCCAATTGGTCAATCCCACATTTTTCACCTTCTGGATTGGCATTGAAGATATTTTTATTTACGCCAGAAGTGGGGGTAAAGGTGTATTTCTCACAGACACCAACACAGTACCCGGCACATATGACATTACACCGGTAGCAAGATTTCAAACGTCTTACCAATCAACTTTATCCCAACTTGCCAAAAATAACCGGAAAGGGGCTGTTGCGAGTATTCCTGATATAGAAAACATTCCGTTTTTTTCAGCTATACCGTTTAACGGCTTGGTTCTTACCCAGCAAGAGGCTGATGATTTAAACGCTATTTCTGCCGGTTATACTTTTGTGGCGGGTTCTAATCCTTTCGTTGTTTCTTCACCGGGCACCAGTAATTCAAGACAGTTAGGCCCCGGTGAGCTTGTATTAATGAGCATACCGCATGATTCACTTTTATGTTATGGTTTAGGTACCCCTAAGCACCCCATCCCTGACCAATATATTCTCGATTCAGCAGAGGTAACAAATATTCATAATGCAACAGCAGCTTATAATGCCATAATTACATCTTCTGCCAGTACCATCAACCTTGCTTTTGCTGACATTAATTTTTTACTAAAACAATTGACAAAGACAGTAATTTTTAACGGGACCACTTTAAATACGGGTTATCTGAAAAACAGCATTTTCTCCTCTGATGGCTTATATCCGAATGCCCGCGGTAATGCCATTATTGCAAATGCCTTTATCCGTGCCATTAATGCTAAATACATGAGCACCCTGCCGGAAGTGGATGTCAATAGCTATCCGGGCAACATCTTACCTTAATACGTAAGGAAACTAACATTCTTTTAATTTTAAATTCATGCTTTGCGGTATTTTCACCGTACCTTTGACGTCGCCAATGAATTTGTTCCGAAATACACTTACTTGCTTGCTTGCTGCTGTATTTATCTACTCAGCGATCGGGCAGTTTATTGTACTACATTATTGCAATCAAAATACCATCACTTGTTCCAGTGAGGATAATTGTTGCAGCAAGGAGGGTGTTAAATCATGTTGTGATGGCAAACCTGTTTCAAAGCCCAATTCTTTTCATCAAAATTTTCCCTGCTGCACTATTGCAAGTCAATATCTGGTTAATCCTTTTTCAGTTCGTCAGCCGGAACAAAAAGAAGTTATAGCAGTTCCCTCAAGTCAGGCTACTCCATTTACTGAAAAAAATATAAACTACTTCTATACTTTTGTTGAAACAGATTTTTCTGCTTTACATTCATCTGCTCCACCCGGGAGAACTATTTTACTTTTTAAAAGCATCCTGGTAATATAAAGATTGATTACATTATCGTTTAAAGAAACGAAAAATGCAATTCATAATTTATATATAATCAAGGACGATGAAATATTTATTTATTAGTTTGTTTCTGTACAGTACAACACTCTATGCACAAACAATTACCGGTCATGTTTATGACCTATCAGGTACCTCGAAGCAAACACTACCCGGCGCCAGTGTCTATTGGTCGGGAACGACTTCAGGAACTGTTGCTGATGAAAATGGTGCATTTAAATTACAAAAGGATAGTTCACACACCTTGTTGGTTGTTTCTTATGTTGGTTTTATAAATGACAGCATTTTTGTGAAAGCTGAAGGTGAAATCAATTTTTATATGAAACCATCTACAGAATTAAAAGGTGTGGAGATAAAAGCGAAACGAGATGGAACAATCATTTCTACCATTAAACCACGCAATGTTGAAACCATTACCGAAAAAGAATTACTAAAAGCAGCATGTTGCAATTTATCAGAAAGCTTTGAAACCAACCCAACCGTTGATGTAAATTATGCTGATGCTGTTACCGGTGCTAAAGAAATTCAGATGCTGGGATTGTCAGGTGTTTACACGCAATTGATGGCAGAAGCAATACCCACTATGACTGGTCTTGGATCCATTTACGGATTAAATTATATACCCGGTCCCTGGATGGAATCCATTCAGATAAGTAAAGGTGCGGGTTCTGTAAATAATGGCTTTGAAGCAATTACCGGACAAATTAATATTGAATTTAAAAAGCCCGAAAGCATGAAAGAAAGAATGTTCATTAATGTTTTCGGCGACATTCAGGGTAGAACGGAGTTAAATACCATCAATAAAATACGCATAAATAATCATCTTTCTGATATGTTAATGTTTCACGGAAGTATTAATCAGTCAAAAATTGATCATAACAATGACACATTTATGGACATGCCACTTACTAAGCAAATCAATATATATAACAAAATAAATTATCACAGCGGCCGACGACTGGAAGGTCAGGCAGGCGTTAAAATTATAGCAGAAGACCGCGTTGGCGGGCAGGTAAATTTTGATGAGGATAAAGATAAAGGCACCACCAATGCATATGGTGCTGTAATAAACAGCAGAAGAATGGAGGTTTTTACAAAGACCGGCCTTGTGAACCCCGAAAAACCCTACCAAAGTATGGGGTTACAACTTCAAGGAACCTATCATAGGCATAATTCATGGTTCGGACTTAAGCAATATGATGCAGAACAAAAATCATTTTATGCCAACTATGCATATATATCAAAAATAAAATCTGAAAGTCAT
>JANOBN010000488.1:0-2408 GCA_031411675.1 Bacteroidota bacterium
GCAATCATAAATGTAGTAATTGGAATATTCAATCTTCTGCATTGACCGGCAAGGTTAAGTACGTTATTAACAATTTTTCGGTCAAGTCCAAAACTGTTTTTATAATAATTATTTCCTTCTTTTATGCAACTGGGTTTACCGTCAGTTATCATAAAGATCTGCTTATTCGGCGTTTTTCTTTTTCTTAAGAGATCCAGAGCAAGCATCAATCCTGCAGAGGTGTTTGTATGATAAGGTCCAACGGTAAGATATGGTAATTCTTTTACTTCAACGGTCCATGCATCATCGCCAAACACTACAATATCCAGCATATCTTTTGGATAACGTGTACGGATAAGTTCAGCAAGAGCCATTGCTGTTTTTTTAGCAGGTGTAATTCTGTCTTCTCCATACAGAATCATGCTGTGAGAAATATCAATCATTAAAACAGTGGCATGAAAAGTTTTATGTTCCCGTTCCTGCACTTCCAGATCATCTTCATCCATGTGAAAATCATCAATACCATGATTCACCTGAGCATTTCGAATGGAATTAGTCAAATTGATTTGTTCTAAGCCATCACCAAATTGAAAAGGACGCTGATCAGCATTTAATTCATCACCATGACCTGATTGCGTAGTTTTATGAGAACCGCGTCCGGCTTTTTTAAGCTTACCAAAAATATCCTCCAGTGATTTCTGACGTATGGTTTGTTCAGTACGAGGTGTTATACTTAATTCATTATTTTCATCTTCTCTCAAATATCCCTGCTCTTTAAGGTCGCGGATAAAATCACCCATGCCATAAGAAGGATCTGTGATCTGATATTTTCTGTCTAATTCTGTAAGCCAGCTTATTGCTTCATTGGCATCTCCTGCTGTATATTGAATCAGCTCCAGAAATAACTTAAAAAGTTTATCATAAGTGGTGCCCTCGGCAGGAGGTTCAAATTTCAGGAAACGGATGCCTTTCATAATTATTTAGTGTGCAAAGTTAAAGAAGAGTAGTGCAGGAATGAAAGAAAGCAGAAGATAATTGCTGATAATTCCGTTAATAAGAAAATGAGCCAATCTTTCAGTCATAATATATATCTGTTTACCTTTGATTTATGAGAATGTTAGCCCGTATCATTTCTACTGCCATTGCTATTTTATTGGTAACCAAGCTTATGCCACATCACTTTTCTGTGGATAGTGCCTGGACAGCCGTAATTCTGGCAGTAATTCTTTCCTTATTAAATGTATTTGTAAAGCCGATTCTTATCTTTTTCACCTTGCCGATAACGTTGGTAACGCTGGGTTTATTTCTATTGGTTATTAATGCGATAATAATTTTAATAGCTGCCAAACTCGTTCCCGGTTTCAGGGTGGATGGTTTTTGGTGGGCGATGTTATTCAGTATTATTTTATCATTTGTTGTTTCCATTTTTGAAAAACTCCAGGGAAATAAAAATGTTAAGGAAGATGGAAATGAATAATTGATTTAATGATTTGATAACATATATTCATGATCGATAAAGAATGCAATATATAATGTATCGGCTTTTTGATTAAAAATTTAACCGTTCCTTCCGCATAAATTAATAAAGTCGCAATACTCACATCTTTTAATATCATCGGTCTGAACAAAAGGTATTGCCGTATCAAAAATAGATGCTATCACGTTTTGCAATGAACTACTAAATTCATCCAGTAATTCATTGTTTAAAACATCTCCATTATTCAGCCAGATAATACCCCGGGAAATTTCACGGAGTTTATACATTCCTGCTTTAATAACAGCTTCAGGTTTATTTTTTTTTACGAGCCAGGTATAAAAAAACAACTGAAGCATTACTTTGTTTGTGGGTTGCTTAAACAAATCATCCATCTCAAATTTATTTTTCACCTTATCACTTCCTGTTTTATAGTCGATGATACGCAATATCCCATCTTTAAAATCTATCCTGTCAATTTTACCATAAAGCTTTACTTCACCGGCATTTGCAACATTAAGAATTGCAGCAAAATCAAGTTCATGACCCTCTATCTCCAGTGGCGACTCCGACAGGTCATTTTTAACCACTCTTTCCAATAATTCTCCAAGCACACTTTTTAGCAGGTAATCATGACCATTGCGGATTTCTTTTTTATATTCTGAAAGAACTGCCTTTTTAAGTGAAGGTTCTATCATGGCAAGCAAGGCCTTACTTTCATTGGGGGATATAGTATTTCTGCCTTCATATATATTGCTGATAGAAGAATGAAATACCTTACCGAAAATTGCTGCATCGAGTTCTTCCGGTTCTTCATCAGGTACCCGGAGTTTTGCAATATATTTAAAGTAGAATCGCAGCGGACAACTTGCATAATCGCTGAGGGCAGTAACAGAAAGTCCTTTGCCTGATGTTTTTTCTATATATAATGACTGAAGACGTTGTTGCACCTCAG
>JANOBN010000489.1:0-4130 GCA_031411675.1 Bacteroidota bacterium
TGCTCATTTCAGTGATATCAGTGATAAACTGCTGAATACCCTCCAACTTAAACAACAGGCCGATTATCAGGAGGAACAAATTGATTTGGTATATGCCAGTATTAATCAAAAAAGTAATGAATTACGACCCGTTCCATTTTCCGCTGCAGTTGATTTATCCCGTAACCGTAAGTATGTGCGCTATGCATTAATTCCAGTTCTTATACTGGGAATTATTTTGGTTGCCGACAGAAGTTTACTCAGTGAAAGTACGGCACGACTCATTCAACATGGAACCGATTTTATGAAGCCGGCTCCTTTTCGTTTTCTGGTGACTAATAAATCGTTGAAAGTTGTACAGAATGACGATTTTCCGCTAACAGTAAAATTGGATGGTGAAGAAATTCCCTCTGAAATATATATCAGTTATAACGGCGCACAATTTAGGCTGGATAAAGAAGATAAAATGAACTTCACTTATCTTTTTAAAAATGTACAGAAGAAGATGGAGTTTAAGTTAACTGCTGATGGTTTTTCTTCGGAAGAATTTACACTGGAATCAGTGCCTAATCCCGTAGTTACCAATTTTGAGATGAGCTTAAATTATCCTGCTTATCTCGGAAAACAACCGGAAATCATTAAGAATACCGGTGATCTGCTGGTGCCTGCAGGAACTTCTGTTAAATGGGTTTTTAATACAGAGAATACTTCACATCTGGATTTATTATTTCAGGATACCACCTTTAGTGTAGATGGTGAAAAATCACAATATATATTCACCCGTCGTCTCTTAAAAAACAATCAATATAGTGTTCGTACCTCGAATGATCAATTAAAAAGCCGCGACTCATTGCGTTATACCGTGAATGTAATTCCTGATAATTATCCTGCAATTACTGTGGAACAGCAACAGGATTCTGCCTCTTACAGGAGATATTATTTCCGTGGACTGGCAAAAGATGATTATGGCTTAAGCAAGTTACAATTCCGTTACCGGTTTTTGAAAAGAGATAGTGTAAGTCCTGATGCAAAAGATCATTTCGAAGAAGACATTGCACTCAACAGAAATGTACAGCAGGAGCAGTTTTTTTACTTCTGGGATCTGGGTACTCTAGGATTACAGCCCGGTGATGAAATTGAATATTATTTTGAAGTGTGGGATAATGATGGTGTGAATGGCGCAAAGTCGGCACGATCGCAATCCAATGTATATAAAGCTCCTTCCACGCAAGAGCTGGCAGAGGATGCCAATAAGAAAAACAATGAATTAAAAGATGATCTTAATGATGGTTTAAAGAAAGCTAAAAAGTTACAACGTGATCTTGCCGAAGCGCACAAGCAACTGATGAATAAAAAGAATCTTGATTTTGAAGATCGTAAAAAGGTTTCTGATATTCTGGAGCAGCAGAAAGAACTGGAAAAGAAGATTGCAGACGTGCAAAAGCAGAGTGAAGAGAATACAAAAAAGCAAAACGAATTCCGTAATCCTGATGAGCAGTTGGTTGAAAAACAAAAGCAATTGCAGGAGCTGTTTGATAAACTGGTTTCCCCGGAAATGAAGAAGATGATGGAGGAACTTCAGAAGCTGATGGCAGAAATGAATAAAGAACAACTGCAGCAGGCAATGGATAAGTTGAAGCTGGACAATAAAGATGTAGAAAAAGAAATTGATCGTGCCCTGGAGTTGTTTAAAAAGCTGGAGCTGGAAGAGAAGATGAAAGAAACGGCCGATCAGTTAGAAAAGCTGGCGGAGGCAGAAGATAAATTAAGTGAGAAAGCAGAAGAGCGGAAATCGGATGCTGAGGAGATGAAGAAGGAGCAAGAAGAACTCAGTAAAGCATTTGATGATGTACAAAAGCAACTGGATGATTTAGAAAAGAAAAACAAAGAGCTGGAGAACCCAAAGGAGCTTCTTGATTTATCACCTGAAGAGCAAAGCGTAGATCAGGAAATGAAAAATAGTGAGGAGCAGTTAGGACAGGGTAATAAATCGAAAGCAGGAAAATCGCAAAAGAAAGCAGGAGATACTTTACATCAAATGGCGGCGATGATGCGCAACCAGATGGATAAGGAGGAAGAAGAACAACAGGAAGAAGATATGAATGCCATGCGTGCGCTGTTGGAAAACCTGTTACACTTTTCTTTTGAACAAGAAGGTCTTCTGGAAGAGGCCCGTACGATGGATGTTAACAATCCTAAGTATTTAAAAATTGCACAGCAACAGCGTAAGCTAAAAGATGATGCGCGTATGCTGGAAGATTCACTGCTTGCATTAAGCAAAAGAGTGATGCAGATTCAAAGCGCCGTTAACGAACATTTGACTGATATCAATGACAATATTGATAAATCAATCAGCAACCTTCAGGACAGACAGGTACCGCAGGCAAGGAGTAATCAGCAGTTTGTTATGACAGCTGCAAATGATCTGGCATTAATGCTCAGTGAGTCGCTGGATCAGATGCAACAGGATGCTCAGGAAAAGAAAAAACCCGGCAGTGGCAAGTGCAATAAGCCCGGTGGAAAAGGAAAGGGAAAACCCGGTCCATCTGCCAGCGATTTGAAAAAAATGCAGGAGAAACTCTCTCAGCAATTAAAAGAAATGAAGGAAAAGGGTGAAAAACCCAATGGAGAAAAGCCCGGAAAGAAGCCCGGTGAGAAACCGGGAGAAGGCGGAATGAGTCAGGAATTGGCTAAAATGGCCGCACAACAAGAGGCCATCCGTAATGCATTAAAGGGTCTGAATAATGAGGAAAATAAAGACGGACAAGGCAAGTTAGGCGACCTGGGAAAAATCATGGAGCAGATGGAAGAAAATGAGAAAGACATTGTAAATAAGCGTATTACAGATGCCACATTACGCCGTCAACAGGATATTATGACCCGTTTACTGGAGTCGGAGAAAGCAGAAAAAGAGAGGGAGCAGGAAGAGCGTCGTGAGTCGAATGAAGCACGTCCTATGACCAACCAGAATCCGGCACAATTTGAAGAGTATAAGCAGCTAAAGTTAAGGGAGCTGGAATTGTTGAAAACCATTCCGCCATCGTTGACTACCTTCTATAAAAACTTAGTTAATTCGTACTTCCAAAGCCTCGAGAACTAACTGGTTTAGCAACGATGACAACTGACAAAACAACTTACAGCATGCAGATAGTATCACAACCTGAAAGCATCAACCTGGTTGAAAAACTTATTGACGAGATAAAGTCCGAATATAATATTCATGAAGAATGTTATGGTAACATGTTAGTTGCCGTAACAGAGGCAGTGAATAATGCTATTCAGCATGGTAACAAATACGATCCGGAGAAGATGGTTCATGTGGCTTATGAAATAGACCCTGACCAAATTGCTTTTACGGTTACAGATGAAGGAACGGGCTTTGATTACATCAATCTTCCCGATCCTACTGATCCGGAAAATTTAGAGAAACCAACAGGCCGTGGCGTATTTTTAATGAAGCACCTGGCTGACCAGATCATCTTCTCAGAAAACGGAAGAGTGGTGGAGTTGTTTTTTAAAACAGCAGGTCCCAGCGCGAATTAATTACCGGTGGAGAAGAACATCAAATTCTTCGCAGCAGACATCCGTCTGAATCTTAGTAAACGCTCAGCACTTAAAAAGTGGATATCCTCTGCTATTAAGAAAGAAGGATTTAAACTTTCTTCACTTAGCTATATCTTTTGCAGTGATGCCTGGTTGCTGGAGATGAATATCAATCATTTTAATCATAAAACACTTACTGATATTATTACGTTTGATTTATCCTCCGAAAAAAAGGAAATAGAAGGTGAAATATATATCAGCATGGAGCGGGTGAAAGAAAATGCTGCTATATATAAAGTGCCCATATCACAGGAATTACATCGTGTGATGATACATGGTGTTTTGCATTTATGTGGTTATAAAGATAAGAAGCCGGCTGAGGTGAAGAAGATGCGGGCCAAGGAAGAAGAGTATTTACAATATATATAGCGCGCTTTTTTGCTGGCACCGGAATAAATTCCGGTGATATGGAGTTGTGTTATTCAGCAAGAATCAATGTACGTTGCATAAAAAACGACACTTTAAAAATTCATTCCTAAATCGTACTTCGTAAATCCCACTTCAAAATGTCATCCAGATCCTTCAGGGGACGGAGAAGGAACTTTGCG
>JANOBN010000490.1:0-1776 GCA_031411675.1 Bacteroidota bacterium
AGAGAATCCAGCGCCTGTATCACTCGTTCATTGTAATTAGTTATTTCTTCTTTACCACAACATACACCTTGACATTTTTTTGTCTGGTAATCAAAACAGGCACCTGTTGATCCATGCAGGCCACAATACTTCGGGCATAAATTATAGTTGCTGATTAGCTGCAATACAAACTGATGAGCACCATCAAAGCTACGAAAGGAAGTTCTGGGATGCAACACTTTATGATTTCTGGCAATGGCAAGATGATGAACTCCTTTTCCATCAATGTAATCAGTTAATACATAACTTCCTTTATCATATTTCTGCGCCTGATTATAAATAGGAAAATGTTTTTTTATTTCATCCGATTCCAACAGTAATGCAATCAGTTCCGTGCCGCATATTTTATAGGTGATGTCAGCGATCTGTGATATAAACGATAATTTATGACTTCCTTTGCCGGTAAAATGGCTGTAGATTCTACTCTTGATATTTATTGCCTTTCCAATATATATTATTTTTCCCTGCAAATCGTAGAAATAATATACACCTGTTTTTTCCGGTAAGTTTTCAAAAACTTCTTTGGGTAACAGTGGTGGAAGAACGCTGCTGTCACGACTTTTTTTGGTAGGCTGAAGAATCGTATTTTCAGCATCCATTTGCAGACAACGTTCAAATAACTGCACTGTTGCATCCGCATCGCCCATGGCACGATGCCTGTTCATTGCTTTAATGCCCAGATTGGAACAAATATTTCCTAAACTGTAAGATGGATATCCCGGAAAAAACTTACGACTTAAACGTACAGTGCACAATTTATCTCTTCTATAATCTGCACCTAAACTTTTAAATGCATTTCTGACATAACCGTAATCAAAATTTACAGAGTGTGCAACAAACGTGGCGCCTTCCGTAAACATCCATATTTTTTTTGCTACCTCTTCAAACTTCGGCGCATCATACAGCATTTCATTAGTAATTCCTGTTAACCGTTGCACATAAGGAAGAACAGGAGAACGAGGATTAATCAATGTTTCAAAGCGATCTGTAACTTTATTACCATCATGCAGCACAATGGCAATTTCTGTAATACCCTGTTCAGCAGAATAAGATCCTGTAGTTTCAATGTCAATAATGGCAAAATGGCGCATGCTACGAAATTAATAAGTTGAACCTTAATAACCCTTACTATTTCTCTTAAAAAGCTAAAAACTTAATAAAAAGGGAAAGGCAAAAATTTTGTACTCGATACTTATGAAAACAGCACCATTACGTACCAATGCAGCCCTTATTGTTTAACCGATATTTGAAACTAATATTAACTTCCCCCATTTTTGTTGTCTTAAATCAGAATAGCAAGATTTAAGTCGTCGGTGCTGAACGGTTTAATGCTATTTTTTCGACCTAAATATTAGCACGACCCTATTTATTCTGACGAAAATAGTAGGGAAAACCCCCATACGATTTAGGGAAAGTACCCATTGACAAACGAAATTTAATTGTTTATCTTTACACTTTGATATTGCTAACCTTTCATTTTCACACTTATATCTGTTTTTATGAGAAACTATCTCTTTTTTGTATTGATTTTGACTTCAACTGCAGTTTTCGGCCAACATTTAAAGGGTGGAACGAATTTTATTTCAAGCTGCAAAGGTGATTACGTAATAAATAAACAGATAATACATGGAAATCAGATTTTAAGATCATCAGCAACGACTAGTAAATTCGCTTTCCGTCCTGAGGCCAGGTCCATACTCCAACAGGACAAATTCATAACGCTGGCGCAGCTTGAGG
>JANOBN010000491.1:0-1670 GCA_031411675.1 Bacteroidota bacterium
CTGAGCTGAATATAGCAGCTGATAAGTGTGCAAAGAAATTTTACTGGTACACGAATCCAAAGTCAAAGAATGACTTTTATAGGGGCAAAGAATATCTTGATACGCTTGAACTGATTTATCAAAAACTAAATGATGGTGCACAAGATGAAATGCACTTGTTTTATTTGTCAAAATTAATTGAAATTACCAACAAAAGAATTGATATAGACCGGTTCGATATCAATCCATCTGGTAACCAAAGGGATTATGATACAGTGTACCGTTATAGGGCAGCAAGGGCAAAAAAACTTAAAGAGAGAATAGAATTAATAAAACAACAGGTAAGCCGCTGCCCTTTAAATAAAACGTACAATGAAGATTTATCAAATTCGTTTGGAAGTCTATCGTACAGTCAATTGTTTGTTCAGGATTTTAATGGCGCTATTACCTCTGCTAAAGCTGGCCTTTCAATCAGTCCTCAAAAAAACGACTGGATTTATACAAATCTGGCATTGGGTTATTTATTGTCGGGACAATATAAATCGGCATTGGAAATATACAACGGTTATAAAGATAAAATATATACCGACAGAAGAAAAGATTTTAAATCGGCCTTTCTTACAGATATAGCAGATCTAGAAAGAGCGGGCGTATTTAAAAGCCTCGATCCAAAGATTATTTCTGACATAACAGCAATAAAGAATTTATTAAAAACTCCTATTGCTGCAAAAAAGTAAGTTGGCAATTGATATTTGATTAATGTATTTATAAAGGAAGATAGATTTTGAGTTGAGCCTAAGTTGTTCACCCTTACATTATGTAAGTATACAACCTATACACTCGTGTGCAGCCAAGGCCTACAAACGACAAGCCGACCAAATTGCTGAAACTATTTTCTAAACAATAAAGCAATTAATACCATATCAAATGGTCCCCATTCCTAGGCGGGTTTTTCTAGAAATTATTTACCTTTCATGCACATTTCACATCATCTATTTGTTGGTTTAAATAATTAAAATCTTTCTAGTGTCAGACACCTACTACAAAAACTTACTTTTAAAAAAATACTTGCGGGTGTCAGACACATTTATTAAGACTTAAATTAAATATTCCTATTTCGATGAAATTTTTGTGATACTACAACGACAAAACGTTATTGATATCGTTAAGCAAAAGATTATTAATTGCATTAAAATAGTAGGATTGCGTATATATTTGTGTTGCCTGCAAGCTTCTGACAGACCACAATTTTTTAGACAGACAAATAAGATATTTATGAAAACATTTTTCTATTTTCTTCTGCCATTGACACTTGCTTCCTGTTGTTTAGGAAATCGAAAATGTAACCAAGACAACAATTCCTCAAGATTTCGTATCCTTGACAAGACAAATGGTAATGACCTCGTATTTGGTTCTGCGAAAATCTATGATAAATCTGTTATTGTATTTTATTCAATAAATGGTGTAGACACAATATTTCATCGTTATGAAGCAGGACCAAATCAAAATCCAGGGAAAGACAGTTTGTTATTTGTAGACTTCGACTACCGAAAAAAAGAAACCGTTTTTGTTAGATTAAGTAATTCTGATGTAGATACACTTACTTTAGCTTACCAAATAGTAGACGCTTCACCTTGCTGTCCAGATTATACATCTGCAAAACCAATTTCGCTTAACAATAATTATTTAGA
>JANOBN010000492.1:0-2411 GCA_031411675.1 Bacteroidota bacterium
AGATCATACAAAGTAACTTTATCCGGATGTCCTCCTTTAAAGTTGATCTGCATGGAAGAAAAATTAACACATCCATCAACTTCACTTCAGAGCATATGATGTTTATAGGTGATAAAAATTTACTTCCGGGAATATATATAGCTAAAATCAGTTTTAACGGAAGCGAAATAATGGAGCGACTGGTTAAGATGTAAAATATTTTTTGCAGAAAGCCAGTGCTCTTTCTTCTCTGACTCTTCCTGTGCCTGTAATAATTTCGTAGTTAATTCCGGTAGTTTTCATTTCTAAATGATATTTATCAAATAAAATTTCTCTTTCCTGAGGATGTTCCCGCAAAGGATCTTCTTGCCAGGGCAGATCAATATTTGTCAGGAGATGAAGATCATATTTACGTTTAAGATATTCTTCTACAATCCAAGGATGGCAGTTGCCAAATTTAAACTCACTCCATATTTTTATCACTAGTAAAGTAGTATCACAGAAAATAAGACTGTGTTTTCGGGCTGCATCATCTTCTGCTTTGCACTGCAGGTGTGCAATTTCAAGTAAATCACTTTGTTGGTAATTGCTGCCTGAATGTTCAAGATATTTTCTTGCCATCTCCGGCACCATAACGGCATTAAACGAAAAGGCTAAAAAGGTCGCCAGCTCACTTTTGCCCGTTGATTCCGGACCATCAATTGCTATTCTTTTAAAGTGCATCAGCAAACATTACTTTTTTCCAGCTTCGGTATCCGGCGATTGCCAAAATTAAATATACGGCAAACAAAACAGCATACAACGGTAAATTTTTATAAATGTAAATGGAGATGTAAGCTGCATTTACTACCATCCAAAGCAGCCAGTTTTCCACTTTTTTCCGGGCTACCATCCATTGGGCAATAAAGCTCAGTACTGTGGCTGCCGAATCAGGCCAGGGGGTGGAGGCATCGGTATACTGATGCAGCAGGAAGCCCAGAATTGCAGTGCCCGAGAGCCATATTATAAGGCATTGAACAATGAGTCTTTTGCTGCTATCCGAGATTTTTATGGCATTATTATTAACACCATGCAACCATTGGAACCAGCCATACGTCAATAGGGCTATATAAACCAGCTGCTGTAACGAATCAGCATAAAGTTTTTGATTATAAAATAAAATAAGCGACACTATAACATTTATGAGGCCGACAGGAAAGCACCACACATTTTCTTTTAACGTAAGCACCACACCTGCAATGCCAAATAAAAAACCTGTTATTTCCAGTGTGTTCATTTTGCAAAGATGGGAACAACTGATTAATATAATCATGCTGTTCATTAATTGTATTTTCTTTTTCGCAGAAACCTTTTTTCCATCTACAAAAAAGTCCCTTCACAAATTACTATTTTATACACATTGAATTATCTGCTAAAATTATGCGCGATGAAACTTTTAATCGTATTATTGAATCACTTCACGTAAAATACTACAAATCGAGTTTACGGGAAGTAGTAAGGCCGGTTGAGTTAAACGGATCGATTGAGCCACGAAATATTCTAATTCAGGTGAATAGCGGACATTGTTTTGGTGAACGCAATTTTGCCAGAATTAACCCAGGCGATTTTTATTTCATGCCTGTAGGCAGCCCTATTTATTTGCGTCATGGTATCAGTAACAATTATCCTGTTTTCGGGCATGATGGTTTTATTGCTCCGGAACAACGGGAGCATTATCTGCAGTCAGTGAACTGCCGGAAGAAATCAGAAGCTCAGGGCAAAGACTTGTTTTCCATAATGGGCTTTGATGCACAGATTTATGGAGCTATTCAATTCTTTGCAATCCTGGAAATGCCAAGCTTTATCATTCCTTATAATGAAGAGATGGATTATTTAATGCGGACCATCATCAGGGAAGAGGAGGAAAAACAACTCGGTAAGGAAAGGCTTTTGCGTGATTTGTCGGATCAGTTAATTGTAAATATTTGTCGTTTTATTGCAAGTAAGCAGGAGTATAAAAGAAACTTTGAAAAAATCAATTTTCTGCTCGATAAAAGGCTTATAAACATTATACAATATATACAGAATAATTTACATGAAGATCTGAATAATCAGCGTATAGCTGAATTGGCATATGTCAGCAAAGATTATGTTGGTCAGTTTTTTAAATCCATGACGAATGCGAATCTGCAGGATTATATAGAGAATCAACGTCTGGAAAAAGCACACAGCCTGTTACGTACCACACCTGATAATGTACAGGAGATTGCTCATCATGTTGGATTTAAGGACCCCGCTTATTTCAGTAGAAGATTTAAAATTAAATTTAAAAAGAATGCCAATCAGGTGAGGAAAGAAGATGCAGTAGCGATCTGAAATGAATACTAATCGCGAGGCATCTCCACTAACTTCTAAATTATTTCTTACAGATTCAAAATTTTCAATTTTGAATC
>JANOBN010000493.1:0-8674 GCA_031411675.1 Bacteroidota bacterium
GATTTGAAACTTGATTACATTACCGAGACCTTTATGAAAAAAGATTATGTAAGCAATGAACAAGTGCCGGGTATTTATACCGAATATACTTTTGATAACAACGAAAAGTGGGGCATCATTGCCGGAATCCGTGCTGATTATCACAATAATTTTGGCTGGTTTATATCACCTCGTGCCAATATTAAATACAACTTCACCCCTGAAATTATTGCCAGAGTTTCCGGAGGAAAAGGATACAGAACACCGCTTTCATTTGCTGATAATATTGGTGTAATGGTAAATTCAAAGCAGGTATTGATTTTGCAATCTCCGGAAGCGGAAGAAGCCTGGAACGGAGGTATAAATCTTACCGCGCGTTTCAAATTAAATGGTCGTGACGGAAGTTTCGCTGCAGATTATTATCACACCCGATTCACAAATCAGTATATCATTGATCAGTTTTCTGTACCGGGAGCGGTACTTTATTATAACCTTAATGGCAACTCCACTGCCACCAGCATACAAGCAACCATTACTTATGAATTAATTAAAGGACTTGATATTAAAATCGCCGGTAAACTGGATGATGTTTCTACTGATTATATATATCGTAAAAATGCTGCCCGGCCATTATATGCCCGCGAAAAAGGCTTAGTTAATGTAGCCTATGAAACCCGTAAAAAAAGATGGCGGTTTGATGCAACCTGGCAATGGAATGGAAAGAAATTATTACCGGCCTCCACTGCACATGCGCATGAAGGTGCCGCTTCGGAAACCATGTCAAAGCCCTATTCATTAGTAAATGCACAAATTACAAGAGTTTATCGTATCTGGGAAATATATTTAGGTTGCGAAAACATTGGTAACTTTACCCAGCATAATCCTATCATCAGTGCTGATCAGCCCTTTTCTCCCGCCTTCGATGCATCCTCTGTATGGGGACCCTTATCAGAAAGAAATGTATACTTCGGCATCAGAATTAACATCTTATAAAAAATAAAACAGATTAATTAAAAAATAAATAAACACTTCATACAAATGAAAAAAATAATTTTAGTATCGGGCATACTCATCTGCTTCTTAATAAGCAATGCTATTGCGCAAGACTCCACCATTGTAATTAAATCTACGGCGCAATGTGGAGAATGCAAAGATAAAATAGAAAATGCATTAAACTTTGAAAAAGGGGTAAAATCCTCCAGCGTGGATGTGGAGACCAAAGACGTAACAGTAGTTTATAATGCTGCTAAAACATCTCCGGAAAAAATAAGAATTGCCATTTCAAAAGCGGGCTATGATGCAGATACAATACCTGCAGACCCTAAAGCATATTCCAGACTAAAACCCTGTTGTACAAAAGATGGTCATAAGGAAGATTAATGTTATCGTATTGAACGGTAACATTAGTTAAAACATAATAAAGTTATGGGTAAGGTACTACGGATTATATATACAACCTATTGCTTTATACCGTTTCTGTTATCATTTCTATTAGTAGTACCGCTTTACTTTATTATATTTAATTTCTTCCCTAAATCCCGTTCACCACATATTGCACATGCATTGTCAAGGGGTTGGGCGGCGTATTTGTTTATTTGCTTTTTCATAAGAGTAAAAATCAGCAACAAACAATTTATAGATAAAAACAAGACCTATGTATTTGTGGCAAATCACCTTTCCATGCTTGATATTCCACTATATGCTTCTGCCTGTAAAAACACATTCCGTTTTCTGGCTAAGGAAGAATTGGGACGCATTCCATTACTCGGTTACATAGTTCGTAATTTATATATAACGGTAAAAAGAGGTGACAAAAGTGACAGGCACAGAAGTATTGATAAAATGAAAAACACCCTTCTGGAAAACATTTCCGTTTTTTTGGCACCGGAAGGAACACGCAATAAGTCGGGACAACCATTGCTCGAATTTAAGGAAGGTGCATTCCGGCTTGCTATCGCAGCACAGGTTCCATTGGCAATATTAACCGTTCATAATACACATCATCTTCTGGCCCCTGCCGATAAATTTTTAATGCGCCCGGGAACGCTTTATGCGGAATGGAATGAGCCGATCATTACAAAAGGAATGACGGATGCCAATATTGATGATTTAAAACAATCAACCGGAAAAATAATGCTTAAGAACCTTCAAAGAGGCATTGCATTTTAGTTTAATTACAGGCATTATTTGGATGCTATTTGTATTTATATGCTTATCCGGAGGTTATTCTTATTACTGAACGAGCTCATAGATAACCACCCCTATGAATCATTATTTCATCCGATTCTTTCTTTGTATTTTGCAAAATCGATTTTTAAGAGAATAAACGAAGTCTTCAAGTGCCATATATTCATAAAAGGGCCTTTTAGAGGCAGTTGAAGGCTATAAAATGCTGATAAATTCATAAAAAGTGCCCTCTTTTTCAACATCCCGAAATAACAGGCTCCGGAATGATCATTTCAAAGGCTACTTGATTACATTTGCAGCAACAAATATTTTACTATGAGTATATCAAAAATTATTTCAATACCCGGCATGAGCGGGTTATTTAAAATGGTGGCACAAATGCGTAATGGCGGATTTGTTGTAGAAGCATTAACCGATGGAAAAAGATTCCCGGTTTCATCCAGTCAGCGTATCATCATGCTGGAAGACATCAGTGTTTATACGATGCATGAAGACATGCCTTTAAAAGACGTGTTTCTTAAAATGAAAGAGCAGGATGCAATTTGTTCTGCAATGAATTCAAAAAGCGATCCGGCAGATTTGAAATCAACACTGAAAAAAGTAATACCTGAATTTGATGAAGAACGTGTGCATGCTTCTGATATTAAGAAGATGTTTGTATGGTATTCACTTTTAAAAGACATTATAGGAACGGAGCCGGAAGAAAAAATTGCTGAAACTACGGATGAAAAATCAGCAGAAGCGCCAGCAGAAAAACCAAAAAAGGCAAAGGCAGTAAAAGCAAAAACAGCAGATGATACTGAAGTTGTTGCTGAGAAAAAACCAAAAGCTCCTCGAAAGACAACAAAAAAAGAAGCTTAGTAAACACAGCCGATGCTACTCACTACTGAACAGATTCACAGCACTACTGTTAGAAATTATCTTCCGGAAGAACTGGCAATTAATGCATGGCCTGATGTAGAAAAATATTTTACAGAACTCCTTAATCGTCCTTTGAATAATAAGGAAGATTTGTGGAAATGGATGACTGACAGAAGCGAGTTGGAATCGGTTTTACAGGAAGATCTTGGCTGGAGATATATAAAGATGAGTTGTGATACTGCAAGTGAGGAATATAAAAACTCCTTCAACTTTTTTGTAACAGAAATACAACCTTATATTGCACCTTTAAGCAATAGCCTTGATATGAAGATGATGGATTGCCCTTATCTTGATAAGTTAAATAATACCGGATTACCGATCTATCTTCGTCAGGTAAAAAAAAGAATTGAAATTTATCGTGATGAAAACGTCCCATTATTTGCAGAACTTCAACAGAAAGAACAAGAGTATTCTGTGATAACGGGTGCCATGACTATTGAAGTGGATGGCAAAGAACTTACATTACAACAAGCTGCTAATTTTCTTCGCGAACCGGATCGTAATAAACGCGAGGTGGTATATCGTAAAATTGCACAGCGACGTAAAGCGGATCGCGAAAAACTGGATCAACTATTTGATGAATTATTGAAACTTCGTCACAAGATTGCTTTGAATGCAGGCTTTGAAAATTTCCGTGATTATATGTTTGCCAGCCTCGGTCGATTTGATTATACGGCAGCTGATTGCTTTTCATTTCATCAATCCGTTGCCGAAGAAGTCGTTCCTGTGTGTAATCAGTTTGACAGAGAACAGCAGGCGTTGGTGAAAGTGGATATACTGCGACCATGGGATTTAGAAGCCGAGCCGGAAGGTAACCAACCATTGCACCCATTTACCGGATCAAAAGAACTAGTGGAGAAAACCATCACTTGTTTCAACAAGCTTGATCCATCATTAGGCGAATGTATCAAAGCACTAGATAGCAGTGGACATTTTGATTTGGAATCACGCAAAGGAAAAGCCCCAGGAGGATATAACTATCCGCTATATGAAAGTGGTTTGCCATTTATCTTTATGAATTCTACTGATAACATGCGCGATCTGGTTACCATGGTTCATGAGGGCGGACATGCAATTCATTCTATCGTTACCAAAAATCTGGATTTAGTAGATTATAAAAGTATGCCTAGTGAAGTGGCGGAGTTAGCTTCCATGAGCATGGAACTTTTGTCGATGGAATATTGGGATGAGTTTTTTACTGATGAAAAAGAATTACAACGCGCACGCAAACATCATTTGGAAAAAGTATTGGAGGCATTACCCTGGATTGCTGCAGTGGATGCATTTCAACACTGGATTTATACACATCCTGAACAAACTGCAGCAGAAAGGCAACAGGCATGGCGTGATATATATATAAAATTCAGTGGTGATATAACCGACTGGAGTGGATTAGAGGATGTTCGCGATAACTTATGGCAACGTCAGTTGCATATATATGAAGTACCTTTTTATTATATTGAGTACGGCATGGCTCAGTTAGGCGCATTAGCGGTGTGGCGCAATTTCCGTAATAACAAAGAAGATGCTCTTCGTAAATATATCAATGCACTTTCAATAGGCTATCGTGCTACTATTAACGATATATATAGTGCTGCCGGCATTAAATTCGACTTTTCTAAAACTTATATCCGGGAGCTGACTGCATTCGTTCGTGAGCAACTAAAGCATGTATCCGAAACTGTTTAAAAAACCGGTGGAAAGGGGTATTAAACACTTTCTGCTATTTTTGAAGCATTAATGATCACCACGACAAATCTTCTTGCCTTACTTTGCGCCTATCTGCTTGGTTCTCTGCCATCTGCAGTATGGATTGGTAAAATTTTCTATGGCATTGATGTAAGAGAATATGGAAGTGGAAATGCCGGAGCCACCAATACCTTCCGCGTACTGGGTAAAAAAGCCGGTATTCCTGTATTACTTATTGATATTCTAAAAGGATATATAGCAGTGCAGATTGCCACCATTATTGGTAACTATATGCCTGCCACTCAGCAATTTGTGAATTTTAAGCTAACCCTGGGTGTTGCAGCACTGCTGGGACATATTTTTCCCGTTTTTGCCGGTTTCAGAGGTGGAAAAGGCGTGGCTACCTTGCTTGGTATATTAAGTGGTGTTCATCCGCAGGCGGCATTACTTTGTGCCGGAGTGTTTGCTATTACCTTATTACTCAGTGGTTATGTTTCTCTAAGCTCAATGGTTTCAGCAGTTGCTTTTCCTTTAATTATTATGTTCGTTTATCATGAAACCATACGCAGCCTGAATGTTTTTTCATTGTTTGTAATGGTATTAGTACTGATTACGCATCAGAAAAATATTGAACGGTTATTACGTGGTGATGAAAGCAAAGCAGGCTTTCTGAAACGCGGGTAATCCTGTTTTTTTGTAAGGATTGACTTGATTTTGACCTGTATTAGCAGGTTTTATTCCGTTTTTGTAACCCGGCACGATGTCTTATCGTTAAAAAAGCACATGTCAATCGAAAAACAATGAAGACAAGGAATTTAATTACGGGCCTTTTTTTATGCATGACGGTAATGCTGTTTACGGAACAGCCGGCCAGTGCCAACGATATGCAAAGAAGGAAACAAGCTATTCGTCTATTTGTAAATAAACAATATGCGAAGGCAATGCCCGAGTTTGCACAGCTGGTAGCCAACCATCCTGATAACTTTAAATACAATTACTATTATGGTGTATGCCTTTTAGTAGTGGATAAGGATAAAGCAAAGGCTGTTCATTATTTGGAAGAATCACTAAAGAATCCGAAATCACCGGAAGAGGTATATTACTACCTCGCCCGTGCCTATCATATGAACTATATGTTTGATGAAGGCATCAGATCGATATCGGAATTCAGTAAAATCATTAAAAAGAAAAATCAGTATAAATACAAAGTATCGGAAGTTGCTGAAGCATTATATTGTGCAAAACGTACGCTGGACTCCGGTCGTAACAGCGACATTGCAGAGATGACGATGGCAACACCCGGAGACTTTTTTTCCAAATATGCTTTTGAAGGAAATTATGGCAAAATATTAAGCATGCCTGAAGAGTATAAAGGACGCAAAGATGATATTGAAAATCCAACAATCTTCCTGAGTGCTGACGGTAATGTAATGTATTATTCAGCTTACAGTTCAGAAACAAACAGTCGTGATATTTTCCGGGTAACTAAAAATGGTGATGGAAGCTGGAGCAAACCGGAACACATGGAAGCTGCTATAAACTCTAAAAGTGATGAGATGTATCCTACCTGTTCAGCAGATGGAAGCGTTTTATATTTCAGTTCTATGGGACATAAAAGCACCGGTGGATTTGACATCTACAAAACAGTTTACAGTCATGCAGAAAACAAATGGTCTCAAGCAGAAAATATGGGATCACCCTACAATACTCCTTTCGATGATTTCAATTATCTGCCAAGTGCAACAGATCGTGTAGCTTATTTTACTACCACACGTAATTGCAACATGGGAGAATTTATGGTTTGCAAAAGTGCATACAACCCTAGCGAACAAATTCCAATTGAGTTGAAAGGACAATTTGCCTGCATCAACAATCCGGAAATAAAAGCAGCACGTATAACAGTAACACGCACCGAGAATGATTCCATGATTGCCAGTTTAAATACAGATCCGGCAACAGGTTTATATAATTTAATGTTACCGGGTGCAGGTCGATATAATTTTACTGTAGAAGCAGAAGGATTTCAACGACACACACAAACTGCTACCTTCTCTGAATTTGGTGCTGCCTATTTCATTCAGCAAATTTATTTGAGTCGCGATCAGAGTGGAATTGAAGATGTGGCAATAAATAATCTTACGCAAGCTGAAATGGAGCGTATCCATGAACACTTAACTGCAATGGAAGATGAGAATGGAATCGGTACATCTACAGGCGATGTAACAACGGGAATGATGAATCATGATGTCGCTTCCTCCGATGCGACTCCTGCAGATATGGACAAAGCAACGGCAGATATGACGGCTAACATGGATATGTCAGGAGTGGAGTTCAGGGTTCAGATTGCGGCTTTAAAACAACAGAGTAAAGAAGAAGCCAAAAAAGTGATTGCTAAAAAGTCGAAAAACCCAATGATGACAGATGTTAAAGAAGCAGACTGGCTGAAGTTCTACATTGGTCATGAACCCTCTTACAATAAAGCCAAAGAATTGAAAACCATATTATTACAAGCAGGATTTAAGGATGCCTTTATTGTTGCGTTTCGCGACAATGCCCCTATGCCAACCAATATGATGAAAACATTGAAAGCCAAGTAAAGTCTGAACAACACATGAACAGGACAACCCGGGGATAATATCTCCGGGTTTTTTGTTGTTATATTGCTTAGTGTATATATAAAAAAAAATCGCTTACTTTGAGGAGACTAAAGGATATAAATCCATGAGCAGAAAATTCAACACACAAGAAGACGAAAGCCAGTTACTGGTTGAGAAAGAACTTCAGGAGAATCATCTGGTTGTTTACAATGATGACGTGAACACATTTGACTGGGTAATTGAATCATTGATAAAAGTTTGTAAACACGATAAACATCAGGCGGAACAATGTTCTCTGATAGTACATCATAATGGAAAATGTTCTGTTAAGGATGGTATGTACAGTGATTTAAGTCCGATGAAAGATGCTTTGCTTGACAGAGGTTTATCCGTTACAATTGAATAATAAAAATTATATGCCTGTTAAAAAAATTATTATACTGACACTGTCAGTGTTTTTCCTGTATTCCTGCAGTAAAGTACCATTCAGCGACAGGAAACAAATGAACTTGCTTCCCGAAAGTGAACTGGTCAGTATGAGTCTTACCTCTTACAAACAGTTTCTGAATGAAAATCCGGCAATACCTGCGGGTGATCCAAATACCGATTTGGTAAAACGTGTTGGATCTAATATTCAGAATGCTGTTGTAAAATACATGACTCAAAATAAAATGGGTAATCGTATTGCAGGATATAGATGGGAATTTAATTTAGTAAAGTCTGATGAAGTAAATGCATGGTGTATGCCGGGAGGAAAAGTAGTAGTTTACTCCGGATTATTAGCTGTTACACAAGATGAGCCATCTTTAGCCATAGTTATGGGACATGAAATTGCACATGCAATTGCACGTCATGGTAACGAGCGTATGAGTCAGCAGTTGCTTACACAAGTAGGTGGCGTTGCATTAAACGTTGCCATAGCACAAAAGCCTGAACAGACAAAAGCATTATTTAATACTGCTTATGGTGCCGGTACCACTGTTGGTGTTTTACTACCCTTCTCCCGTTTACATGAAACAGAAGCTGATAAATTAGGATTGATTTTCGCAGCCATGGCAGGATACGATCCACATGCTGCACCTGCATTCTGGCAGCGGATGGCTGCTAAAAGCAGCGGCGCCAAACCACCGGAACTTTTAAGCACCCACCCCAGCGATCAAACCCGTATAAAAAACCTGAATGCTTTCATGCCGCAAGCCATGAAGTATTATAAGAAGTAGAGGGAACAGAGTCTAGCCTAGCTCATCACCATCTGCTCTTATCTTTACGAGGATGCTTCAAAAAACCAATAAAAATAGATC
>JANOBN010000494.1:0-1954 GCA_031411675.1 Bacteroidota bacterium
CCAAAAATACCACTATTACAAAACAAGAAAACACAGCGGTATACCAATAGAAAATGTGTAGGATAGCAGGAATTTTAAACCAAACAATTGGTACGGCTATTTTGGAAAAAATGGTGAAAGCTATGTGTGATTTATTACAACATGGCGGCCCCGATGATGAAGGTTTATTCACATCGGCTGAACACAATCTTGTTTTGGGCAATAGGCGATTGTCGTTGCTTGACCTTTCTGCTGCAGGCCACCAACCCATGCAGTTTAGTGAGCGATATACCATTACATACAATGGAGAACTCTATAATTTTCTAGCATTAAAAAATGAATTACAGGCGGCAGGTGTTCATTTTAAAACAGGTACTGATACAGAAGTAATACTGGCAGCATTTGCACAATGGGATACACAGAGTTTTGCAAAACTAAACGGGATGTTTGCTTTTGCACTTTGGGATAACGAAGAAAAAAAGCTTTTTTTGGTAAGGGATAAGGCTGGTATTAAGCCTTTGTATTATGCCACACACGGAGGAGGCTTGGCTTTTGCATCTGAGCTGCGGGCGTTTGACCCCATTGCATATTTGCAAACTAGCAATGAAGCTGCAAGCGTGTATCAACTTGCCTATGGATATTTACCAGAACCGATAACATCATTGGCACACGTAAAACCATTGCCAAAGGGATGTTATTTAGAATACAATGCACAAACACAATTGCACAGTTTGCAATCATTTTCATTTTTTAGTTTTAGTAATAGTATCAAGGAAGAGGGCGTTGCAAAGCAAACAATATTTAATGGACTTTCGGGTGCCGTAAGGCGTCAAATGATTGCAGATGCACCAGTAGGTGTTTTCTTAAGTGGTGGTATAGACTCGGCTATTATTGCTAAGCTTGTAAACAACAAAGAACAAAAAAACCTTCATACCCTTTCGATTTATTTTAATGAAAAAAAATATTCTGAAAAACAGTATCAGGATATCATCGCTTCCAAACTTAATAGCACGCACCATTCTTTTTTATTACAAGAAGCCCATTTTCATGCCCATTTTCCAGAAATCATCCAGAGCATGGACTTGCCTACCTGCGATGGTATCAATACTTGGTTTATAAGCAAATTTGCTGCTGCCGAAGGATTGAAAGCGGTTTTATCTGGTGTGGGTGCCGATGAATTGTTTGGAGGATACCCCTCTTTTAATAGAATTGGAAAAGCGATGCTGTTACAAAAAATGCCCAACCTGGCGCTAAGTTTCAGTAGCAAGGCAAGTGCTCAAAAGTATGATCGTATTTCTTATTTGCAAATAGAGGGTATAAGAGGATTGTATCTTTTTTTAAGAGGGCATTTTACGCCGGTTCAAATAGCCAAACAGTTGGGTGGTTACGAAAAGGAAACTTGGCAAATGCTGTATGATTTTCCAACATCGCCAAAGTTGGAATTGGAAGGGCCCAAAAATGTTGCAAGTTGGATGGAATTTAATATGTATATGCAAGACCAATTGTTGAGAGATGCAGATGTGATGGGTATGGCACATGGGCTCGAAATAAGGGTACCTTTTTTAGATGATGAAGTAGTACATCCTGTTTTTGCGATGGATGAAAAAATTAAATTCAAAGGTAAAATACCTAAACAATTGCTTATAGAATCTTTCGAAAATATTTTGTCGAAGGAAATTTGGGATAGGCCAAAAATGGGATTTAGTTTTCCTTTTGCAGAATGGATGCGCAATAGTGTTTTATTAAGAGAGTTGGAACAAACAAATAATATCCATACAAGAAAAGCTTGTCAAGAATTTATGAATGGCAAACTGCATTGGAGCAGGATCATGTCGTTGATCGTTTTGAAAAATAAAATAGCGGAGAAGGGTTTGGTAAGTAGTATATTTTGATAAAGTAAATAAAGAATAGCCATCAAATATTAGGTGCAAGGAATATAAAATAGAAATTTAAAAATAAACTGTATAAAAATTCA
>JANOBN010000495.1:0-6135 GCA_031411675.1 Bacteroidota bacterium
GAGATAAGCAAGGTTGTGACTCCCAGAAGTTATTATCTGCCTTATTAATAAATACAGGTTCCGGATCATCCCAGCCGCTGCCAATGGCTTTACTCATATATATATCAAAATTGCCATCATTGTTTTGAGTAAAGAATAAAAAACGATTATCAATACTGATAGAAGGACTGCCTTCATTATTAGTTTGCTTACGGTTAAAAGGAACCGGCATTGGTTCGCCTTTTTCAAACACACCGTTAACTTTTTTACTTACCATAAATTTTTCTACACTAACTGGTGTTAATGCACCTTTAGTTTGCATTTCAAATCTTCTGGTGAAAAAACAATAATCACCATCGGGTGAAATACATGCTAAATATTCAGGATCAGCGGTACTGACGGCATTTAATGGTTTCGGGTCGAAAGGAACCGGACTCATCAATAACCTTGCACGGGCAATAGTCTGTGTAGCGTCTTTCGCATCTTCTTCACTCAATTTGGCATGATCAAGAAATGACTCTAAAGTAGAAATGGCATTAGCGTATTTCTTGCTTTTGTATTGCAGTGAACCTAACCGATAATAGGGGGAAGGGCCAATATCTGCACATGTTTCAATTGCTTTAGCGTATGCTTTTTCTGCAGTGATGAAATCTTTATTAAACCACGCGGCATCACCCAACAATTTCCATGCATCGTAGTAGAGGCTGTCAACATCGAGACTCTTGATCAGGAGTTCCTTTACTTCCTTATAGTTATTAGCTTTCTGGCGGGCTTCTTTGGCCGATTCAAAATATTTTACAGCTTTTTTTTCTGTCGATGGGGGGCAAAGTTTACTCTGACCATAACCCGAATGATTAAAAACAGAACTCAACAGAATAAATATTATATATACTTGTTTCATTGTATGCAAAATAAATCTATTGCAAAATTGAAAATATTATTGATTGTTTTATATCTTCCGAAATAGAAAAACGAACAGTTTGCCTGTTTATTGAATACTATTGTAACTAAAGCAAATAAAAAGCCGATATGGTGTGTACCATACCGGCTCAAGCAAAGGGTAATATACAAACAAACTTATTTTTCTATCTTATTTATTAAGATGCTCTTATTTAGACGATTTGAAGTGATTTTGACAAAGTAAAGCCCCGAAGACCATTTATCCCCAACTTGTATGAATCCTGTTCTATCATTTATTAGCGTAGTGCCAATTTGACGACCGGAAACATCGATAATGGTAAGATATGCAGGAAGATCAGTAGTATTTAATGTGTATTTAAGCATAATATTCTCCTTAAATGGATTTGGTGATGCCGTTAAGTTAATTGAAGAAGAAGTTACATTACTTATGGAAGAAACTCCCTCTGTGATATAGAAATAGTCCAGTCCACCTTCTACGATATTGGAAACAGGTGCTGAATCTCTTACCTGAATTCGGAAAAACATATTGTTAGTTGGAGTGAGGATTTGATTAATTTGATACACTCGGTCAGCCCAGGTACTATTATCAAGGCTGGATGGATTTGCTGTTTCCACTAAAACCGTATTGATACCATTACTTAAATACACCTTCATTGTATCATCCGGATTGCCATTGGTTGTTCCTCCATTGTAAAACCATCGGCTATAGTGAAGGAAAGGATCTGTATATAGTGTACCATCAAAAGATGGAGATGTAAGTATGGTGGTGCCGAAATCTACATCATGCGTCCATACACCACCACCGCCATTATCAGTAATCATTGCCTGATTACCACAGTCACCGTTAACATCTGCACCGGGGTTTGCAGGATCTGATCCGTTAAAGGTAGCAACGGGAACTCCTCTTTCCCAAACATTAGCACTTGGACCGGAAACAACCCAGTTGAAATTCAAAGAAAAATCATCATAATAACCACGATCAAGAACTATCGTTAATGCAGGTCCGTTTACATTCTGAAACTGGCAATTATTAATATAACCCCATTTACCGGCAACCACATCATAATTATCAGGAATGAAATTATTTATAGTAAATAAGCCATTCGCATCTGTAGTGGTTGTTACATTTACCAGTGTGCCATTAAATGCAACACTGGCATTTGGTATAGGATTGCCTTGTGTATCAACAACAGTACCTGTTTGTGTTATTGTAACAACAGGAACAAGTTGTACATCAAGTTGTGTAAGTACGCCGTTGCTAAGACTTATATTATTAAATGCTTTAGGATAATAACCTGCTTTGGTGACAGTGATGTTATATAATCCGGCTGTTGCAAATCCGGTTTTATATATACCTGACAAATTAGTTACTTTAGTTATATTCTGACCAACAATCGTAACTGTTGCTCCGTTTATGGGATTAGTTGTTATGCTATCTGTTACCACTCCTTCCAAATAACAACCACGAACGTAATTAGGTGTAAATACAAATAATCCGTTATTGATATCAGAGGCTACAATGGTTCCTGAAGGCAGAAAAGGATATACACCCCAGCAACCATCAAAACCATCGCCTGCACCTTGTGTGTAGGTATCAAAATAACCGGTAATAACCATATTGTCGGGGCGATTAACATCCACAATGGCAATACCGTCACGATACCAAGAAACAACTTCAAAATTATTTATAGTATGTGTATTATGCACAATAGATCCGGAGCCGGGAGTTAATTGTATTCTGCCTAATTCTCTGATGTTTGAAGTATTTGAAATGTCATAAGAAGTAAGATATGAATCAGTAACTTCATCCGTGGTAAATAATGTTGTTCTTTCATCGTTCAACCATGCATTATGTGTGAAGGCGCCGGGTGTAGTTTGTTGATTGATAAAAACAGGATTTACTTTATTGGAAACATTCCACAGGGCAAAATATCCGCCGTAAATATGACAGGCATATAAAGTATCATTGTATGCATATCCATCATGCACATATATATTACCGGGCAGATGTCCAAGATAGGCAGGATTCCATGGATCAGCAAGTGAAACGGTAATAGCAGTTCCGTTAAAAAGGTTGCAGCCAAAAAGATAAAGGAAGCCATTGTTGTCTATGTGCAATGCATGAATCGTTTCCAGATTCCCTGCAATTGCGCCGGAGCCTTTCCAGTATTTAGAAGTAACAGTACCCGGCAGATTACCCAGATCAATGATTTGTAATCCGTCACAACATCCTTCTGTAGTTACATAAGCATAATGCGACCAGGTTTTGATTTCTCGCCAAATGGAATTTATGCCTCCTATGGTTTGAACCACGTAAACCGAATCCGGATTGGTAACATTAACTATTGTTACTCCGCTGGTCCAGCCAACGAGAGCGTATTCGTTTCCAAGGCTATCTACATAACCACCGATATTGGATAAATCGCCGGGAAAGGGTAGATTGGAACGAAAGGTTAGATTTAACTGAGCATTGGCAGATAATCCGATGCCAAACACCACTATTATGGTGTAAAGTAATTTTTTAAACATTGTTTTGGGTTTGTGATCACAAATCTAAATGAAAAACCATTAATAATCAATACCTGGGACCAGGATGATAGTTAAATTGTGGGCACAATCCTGAATTTTACGCTATTTTAACAGAATAATCAGAGATAGCTAAGCATTAAACTTCATTTAGGCTTTTTAAGAATATCTTTAAATGCATCTTTTGCCTTCTTTTCCGCTTCCTTTTTAAGTCGTTCTTTTTCTGCATTTATTTTATCTTCTGCTTCTTTCTTTGCTTTGTCAATTTCAACTTTAGCCTTATCTTCAGCTTCTTTTTTCATACGATCCGCTTCTGATTTAGCTTTATCTTCCAGTTCTTTTTTCTTTTTTTCGAATTCTGCTTTTGCCTTCTCTTTTAAATCATCAATAACAGCACCGGCTGTTTCTTTAAGACCTGTTTTTACGGTAGGATTGGTAACTGTTCCACCCAATAATACATTGACATTAACCTGATCTCCCATTGACAACTTGGCACCTTTAGAATTAGCCTGATTAATTAATCCATTAATTACACCCGTTGCTGCACCCGGAAGTGAAGAAGTGGGGATATCCAGTTTAAGTGAGTAATCAATAGTCTGATCAAAACCATTGGATCCTTCAATTTTTGTTTTGTAACCGCCAAGTGTTGTTTCAAATGGTTTTATATATAATCGACCTTCCAGAAATTCAAAACTGAGATCAAGATTCGATGGCTTTACTTGTTTTAACTGATCCATTTTTAATGCATCAGCAATTTTGATAAGAGGAGGGAAGTTAGAAACAGTTACACTTGATGTTTGCAATTTACCATTACCGTTTAATGTGTTCAATTCCGGTTCCATTTTACTGTTTAATTTGCCGTTAAGTGTAAATTGTGTGCTGTAACTGCCATTACATTGTTCGGCAATAGGAGCCATTTTTTTTACGGTGTTGAACGCTTTTACTGTTTGTTGTATATCGCAGTTTTTAATATTTAAAGATAATTTCATATCAGCTTCCTTAGCAGTAGGAGCAGCATAACTTCCGCTTATTATTATGTTTCCTCCCAGGGTAAGGAAGGTTAAATTACTCATGTCAGCAATAGAATTTCGAATGACAACTGTTCCTTTTAAATTCTGAAGTACAATGTTGTCTTTAGTAAGTTTATTGATGAGTGCATTTACGGTAAAATCTATATTAGCAGGAATAACAATTAATGATGAAGAGCTGGTATCTGCTTTTGTTGCTGTACTATTTTCTTCTCCTGCAAATTCATTTAAATCAATATTATTGGAAATTAAATTTAGTGATCCGCTAAGTTTTTCATTTTTTACAAAATATGGCAAAATGTTATCTAATGTTCCGGTAGCATTGAAATCACTTTTACCCATTCGCGCATTCAATTTGTTCAGCGTTACATTCTTCGGATTAAATGTCATGATGCATTGTGATAATTCAAAACCCTGCTTATAGTCATTGCTGGTGTAATTAAAATTAGCAAGTGAAAAATTTCCTGCAGCATAGAAACCCTCATAATTCTTTTGTTCAATGGCACTCATTCGTCCTTTGAATGCAAGATCTGCATCAAGGTTTCCACTGATACTTGTGCCTTTTTCAAGTGGAACGATTTTGCTGATGTTCGCCAGATTAATTTTACCTTTTATCTTACCATCCAAATCAGCATTGGTCACAGGAGTATGAACTAGTAATTTTGCATCAAATGGCTCCGCACCCATTTCCAAATGCAAACGTTTTAAATCAATGGAAGTATGATCAGGAACACCATCAGGATTAGCAATTGACAGGTCAACATTTACATTATTAACAGCTGTTGGTAATGATGGATACTGAAACATGCCTTTATTAATATTCAGCGTAATTCCAAAACCCGGCATTGACTTTTCATTGTACTTACCTTTAACAAAACCTTTGAAGGCAAGAGTTCCAGATGATTTAAGGTCTTTAAATTGTTCACTATATATTCCTGGAACCAATGAGAGAAAGTTTTTAAACTCACTTTGTTTTGCATTAAAAGAAAGGTCCATAGTAATATTATCAGGAGGCATTGCCAACCATCCGTTAAATCCTAAACCAAGACCATTCAACACCAGTTCATTTTCTTTAAAAGTGAACTTCCTATTTTTCATATCCATTTCAAGATCCGCTTTTATGCCGGTTACAACATGATGTAAATATTTAACTCCACCATACCAAAGATCGGTTGATCCTATCGCTGTCTTTGTATTTAAAATAAATAGATCCTGAGTGAAATCTCCGTTGCCGGTATGATTCAAATCGTTCATCATCATTTTAAAACCCATAGATGCATCATCATAAAGTATATTGCCTTTGGTAATACTGTATTTCTCCAATGAGGCTTTAAAACCCGAGGATTCAGCAGCAGGCGCAGATGGTTCAGCAGCTTTGGCAATATCCCAATTCGCTTTCCCGTTTTTTAGAACAAGTAAATTAATGGTTGGTTCATCAAGAGAAATCGCATTAATTTTTATTTGACTTCCTTTGATTACACTCATCAGATCAACAGTTACGTCAAATTGCTTTATTGCAGCAAGTGTATCACCTTTAAAGTCATTAATCCCCACTACTGAAAAATTTTCTAGAGTTAATGTAAAATTCGGAAAGTGTTTTAGGAGGGAAAGATCAAACCCTTTAAAGTCAACAGTAGCGTTAATATTATTATTGATTTCTGTTTTGACTTTAGCGACAATT
>JANOBN010000496.1:0-5108 GCA_031411675.1 Bacteroidota bacterium
TAATAAACCAATGCATCAAGGTCGTTTCTGGCATGATTAAGAAATGCGCCAACCCCACGATTAAATGCAACTTCACCAAAACCACTGGATCCCAAATCCTTTTCCAATTCATCAAGTCGATAGGCACCAATAATATCAAAATACTCTTGCTCTTTAGTATAAAATAAACCGGTAGTTAAACGAATCTGAATATTACTATCAGGCTGGTGCAGTAATGAAATAGCTCCCTGAGTTGCCGAATACCGATCTACCTCTTTTCCTTCAAAAAATACGGTAAACTTCAATGCTTCATTTATGTTACCAAATTCTGTCTCTCTGTTCAGTGGATTAACCTCATACCTGTTTCGTGAGTAATTGCCCAACATAGTTAATTCAGTACGGTTACTGAGCTTTAAAGTAACCATGGATTGTATGTCGGTGAAGGATGGTTTATACTCACCTCTTGTATCCAGATTCTTTAATAAAAATTGATTCGACTTCTGACGAACACCTAAAAGATAACTAATACTTTTCTTTTTATTGATGCCTTCTAAATGCATTCCTCCCCCAAGAAAACTGGCATAGGCTGATCCTGAAAATGCTGTTGGTCTCTTATATTTGATATCTAGAACGGATGAAAGTTTATCTCCGTAAATAGCACTAAATCCACCTGCAGAAAATGCAATGGAAGCAACAAGGTCACTATTTATAAAACTTAAGCCTTCCTGCTGGCCCGATCGTACTAAAAACGGACGATAAATTTCTATGCCATTAACATATACAAGGTTCTCATCATAATTTCCTCCTCTTACCGAATAGGTGGAACTAAGTTCATTATTGGAGGTAACACCCGGCAATGTTTTAATGATACTTTCAAAATTTCCGCTGGGGTTTGCAATAATACCTGCAGCCCTCGGATCTATCTTCACAATCATCAGTTCACGGTTTCTCACCGCTTCAACTTTTACTGTTCCCATTTGAAAAGAAGTTGTTTTGAGTTTTCTGTTTACCACACGGGTTTCTCCATTAGCAATTTCTAATGGAATTTCTTCAGGATCTATACCTATTTGATAATAGTAAAGTGTAATTTTCCCTGCCGGTACTTCCAACTCGTAGTAACCGGATGAATTACTAAGCACTGAAACCTGTGATCCTTTTATAGCAATTGTTACTGCATCTAAGGGTTTGCCTAAACTATCTCTTACAACTCCTTTAACAATACCCGTTTGTGCATTGGTCAGACTAATCATAACTAAAAAGAAGAAGAAAAAGGGTAAAGTAAATCTTAACTGATTGTCAGTCATATTTAAGTTGTTGAGTGGCGATTAAAAGTTCTAATCTTTTTTCTTAAATGTACCATCTTGCCAGGCTTTAATAAACTGTGCCCATGCAATAGGATTAAACAAGTTACTGGTTGGGTATTGTCCGGCAGTATATAATCGACTCTGCCTTTGCTGCATCGCATATTTGTAGTTGATGCTGCCATCATATGGAACAGCATCTCTCACTTCTTTTTGTTGAGCAAGTTCCAGGTTTCTTTCCGCTCTCGCCAGATCATTATCCGGTACATTTAATTCAAGAAATGCCTTTTTAAATTCTTCTTTTGATGGCCAGGGATAAATTACCGTTTCCTTTAAAGCAATAGTATCACGAACTAAAACCTGTATTAAAGAATATCTTTTATCAGTTAAACTATCAGGAATAATATACTGCGCCCTTTTATATCCCAGATAAAGAAATTCTACAGTATCACCCTTAACAGCTACAAATGAAAAGAAACCATAATAATCGGTCACGGTTCCTCTGTTCGCATTTTTAATCATAACACTTGCAAAAGGCACCGGCTGCAGGCTGTCACTGGCTACTACAACTCCGGAAAACTGAACAAGCTTTTCATTGCTTTGAGCAAATGATATGTAGGAAAATAAAATAGCGATTAAGTAAGATAAAAGGTAGCGTTTCATAACTGCGAAAGTATTTATATTCTTTCGTTTTAAGTAACCTCAAACGCAATGGAGGCCACTTTATTGGAAAATCGGCCAAAATCGTAAACAGGTGTATTTTCATCTTGTTTTTTGCAGTGGAATTGGCCGTTTATCATTTTAATTGATAAATAGTTTTAAAATACGGATTACTAACGCATTCCAATTCAGATGATGGCATAAATTTTGACAATTGGCATTCACCTTTACAAGCCAAAATAAAATGAGACAATTAAAAATTACGCAATCCATTACCAATCGCGAAAGCGCCTCACTGGAAAAATATCTCCAGGACATTGGTAAAGAAGAAATGATTACACCTCAGCAAGAGGTCCAGTTAGCACAACTGATCCGTCAGGGAAGCAAAGAAGCCCTCGATAAACTTACCCGCGCCAATTTAAGATTTGTAGTTTCAGTTGCAAAACAGTATCAAAATCAGGGACTAAGCCTCCCGGACCTTATAAATGAAGGGAATCTGGGGCTAATTAAGGCGGCCCAGCGATTTGATGAAACCAAAGGATTTAAATTTATCTCATATGCAGTCTGGTGGATTCGTCAGAGCATTTTACAAGCCGTTGCCGAACAATCCAGAATGGTAAGATTACCCCTTAATCAGATTGGGGCGATGAATAAAGTGAGAAAGGCATTCAGTAAGTTAGAACAAGAATATCAACGGGAGCCAAGTGCCGATGAAATATCAAAAGTCATTGAGTTAAGTTACAATCAGGTTGCTGATGCCTTACGCAGTGGTACAAAACCGGTTTCAGTAGATGCTCCTTTTGAAAATAATGAGGATAATAACACCCTTCTTGATGTGCTGGAGAATGAAGATTTCCCTTCAACTGACGCCATGTTACTTACCGAATCACTGCAGGAAGATATAAACAGATCTCTGAATACCCTTTCAAAAAGGGAAGGAGATGTGATTAAGTTGTTTTTCGGCATTGGAACAAAACATAGCCTTTCTTTAGAAGAAATCGGAGCTAAACTTAATCTTACCCGTGAAAGAGTGCGGCAGATTAAAGAAACTGCAATAAGAAGGTTAAAACACAATTCCAGAAATAGATTATTAAAAGCTTATCTGTAACGGATTAAAAAATTAGTTTTCATGGTAACGGGCCTTTGTTCTAAAAATAAAGTCCCGTTTTCCGTTTATTCTAAGATAAATTTTGCGGGTTTTCTGTTTTTACCACTAACTGTAGAGTAAATTGTATTGATATAATTCTCGTCTTCTATAATGTTTCCCGATAGGTAATAAGGTGGATTAAATTCAACTTCTTTCTTTATGTAATCAATACTGGTCAGGACGAGTGGCACAGCCGACTTTTTGGCAATAAAATAAAACCCGGTTTTCCATCGTGATACATTTTTACGAGTTCCTTCAGGAGTTATGGCAAGTACAAAATAATCATTTTTATTTATCATTTCAACCACCTGATCAACCAAATTGTGCGAGCTTTTTCGATCAACCGGATAGCCACCAAGGCTTCGGAATAACCATCCCCATGGGCGTTTAAAAAGTTGACTTTTTGCCAGATAAAACGACTTAAATTTCAAGATGCACCTTACAAACAGACCAATAATAAAATCCCAATTACTGGAATGCGGTGCAACAACAATAAGGAACTTGTTAAGATGCCTGGGAACATCCCCTTTTATTTTCCATCCCATAAGTTTGAAAAAGAAAAATCTGCAAATTTTACTCATAATTTAGTTTGGTAAATATTATATAAAATAACAAGCGGACCATCTTTCGATAATCCGCTTGTTTAATTTTAATTTCCTTAAACTTACTTTTTAACTAAATAATTAATCGGTTACTACAACTAAATATTTCGATGCTTTCCAGAAATTTTCCGGATCAGTTATTTGTATTCCTTTAACAATGTTGTTTTCGCGTGTCAATTTATAACTACCGGTTGGATGTGCACTAACCAGTTTTGCATTTTTTGAGTCAAGACTTATGCTATTAGTTGCAGTATAATCAATCTGTGTGAAACCCTCTTTATTGAAATCCGGAATCATTGATTTGCTTTTTCCTAATCCTAAAAATCCACCTTGTTTAGCTAATATTTTTTTATCGCGTAATTGCTTATATGTTCCAACAGTGTAATATGCTGTATGCAACTTATTAGTTTTATCTGCTATTTCTGTTGCCTTTGTCGCAATATCCATTTTCATTGTATCCATAGAACTTTGCATGGTAGTTATGGTTCCGTTTAATACGGTTACCTTTTCATTCATTGCAATCAGGTTAGAATCCTTTTCTGCAATTTGCATATTCAAACCTTTGATAAGACCTTCCAATTCTGCTATTTTAATATTGCTTTTTTTAATACGTGACTGAAGGTTGGCCAATTTGGATTTGTTTTCAGCAATCATATTGCGAATTGAATGCATGCTGTTCTGAAAACGGGTTTTCATATCTGCAGAAGCCTCCGGGTCATTGCCATTGCTCTTGCGTAGCATTTCTTCCTGCATAGTAAGGCTATCCAGACTCATCTGAATATTCATAATATCGGCCATATAGCCATTGATAGTTGAGTCCTTTGCATCAAAGCAAGATAATAAACTATCTCTTTCATGCATCATGCGGTCAACCTCAGCTTTATAGTCTGGGCCACAAGCAACGGCAAGGGTAATTACTGCAAAAACCACAAGGGATTTGGTGATTGATTTGATCATTTGGATTTTAGTGTTTTAAATATTTCGTCAAATATAAAACAATTTTCGCCTACTTATATTGCACATTCACCCATTACCTTGCAGCGCTTCCAGCACGGGCAACAGATCCAGAAGCTTCCACTCCCTATCCCCGGTTCCCGTCGTCTTGGTCAGTGCGTTCATAAGTTCACCTATAGATTAAGTAGGTTAATTGATAAAAATTAGATGAAGTACATCAGGGAAGCTTCATCGGATTCCGACTCTTCGATGGCGACCAGGTTTTCCAGGGTCGTTCCATCCAGGATATCCGCGGTCACGTCCCGCACCTTTTTCATCACCCTGCGGATGCCGCAATGGGCGAAGTCGATACACTCCTCGCATTTCTCGAATGCGGTCACGCTCACGCAGGGCACCAAGGCCAGGGGCCCGTTGAACACGCGCACGATATGCCCCATCTCGATCTGCGCCGGCTCCTTGGCCAAC
>JANOBN010000497.1:0-12509 GCA_031411675.1 Bacteroidota bacterium
ATTCAGCATTTGTTTTCATTTTCATTTTAAAAAGTATCCTTGCTCTGTATGTACTAACGGTTGGGATACTTAAATTCAACTCTTTTGCGATAACGGAAACCTGTTTACCTGAGGCAATCATTTTCAAAACTAAAAATTCGCGGTCAGATAATTGTTCATGAGGCGACTGTCCTTGTTTTTCGCCTAAAGCACCTGCCAATTTTTCAGCCAGGGTAGCTGTAATATATTTCTTGCCTTTAAGGATACAGTTGATGGCATCAATTAACTCTTCCGGCGCGCTCATCTTGGTTAAATATCCACTTGCTCCGGCTTTTAATGCGCGAATCGCATACTGATCTTCTGAGTACATACTAAGAATCAGAATCGGAGAATTATTACCATTCTGATGCAGTTGCTTCATTGTTTCAATGCCGTTTAATTTTGGCATATTGATGTCTAGTATTATTACATCAAAGTTTTTATCTCTGGCATGTTTCAACACTTCAATTCCATTCTCCACTTCTGTAATTATAGAATTGGCAAATTCTGTTTTTATTATTTGTTGAAGTCCTTTTCGGGTATAAACATGGTCATCGGCTAGTAGAAGTTCCATAGCAAAAGAATTAAATTTTGGTGAGGTTTAATTATAGCTAAGGTATATATAAAAACAGATATAAATAGCCAGCTCATAAGAAACTTGTAAGATTTTTGTCAAAAGGGTAGTTTTTAAGCTAAAGTTTGTAATAATTCCTTGTAAAATGCTAAAACAAGAAAGGCTGTATTATGCGTTAAAGTACCCATTATCAGCATTGAATTATGAAACAACAGACACAACATTTACCGGCTCACGTTCAGGAAAAGTTTGACGAAGAAATTAAAGCAGAGTTAATCCGGCAACAAACAGAGGAAGAATTAAAGAATAATCCTTCCATTCAAAACTATTTCTCCAAATACAATGAGCAATCAGTTGAAAGCTTTATCCGCAACTATGCCAGGAAGAAAGCCATATATATTACCAAAGGACCGGTTTATATTAATATAAAAGAGCAAGAAGATCTTAAGTATAAACTAATGGCGGAGGAAGCGCTTTGGTCTATTCAACAGAAAAAGCTGTTTAATCTCCAATGTCAATGGCGCGCAGAGCAGATCAAACTAAAAGGAATTGATCATACCATGCAGTTCTTGATGTTATCCTCAAACATCCAGCATTGCCCTTATATTACCCCGGTAAGTCGGGCTGAACTGGACCTGTATATCAAATATCTTAAATCAGGTTGTGTAGGCGATTTCCTATGGTTCGACAGCTGGCAGGATTATGAGGGTTTTAAAGCAGATTACTTACAACAAAACAGCGATGATCCGGATCGTGATATGTTAACCACCCGAATTCCGGCCTGGTATAGCTTTTATGACTATCATATTGGCACAGACATTCTGATGAATCTGCCTGATTTGCGTGGAGAGAAAGAACAGAAATATCGCAGTCTGGCAAGAAAAAGACAGGCAGAGGAGATAAAAAAACAAAACCTGCATCGCTCTATTGATAACCGCCCTTATATTAATGCTTTTGATTGTACAGCAATAGAAAATTTTATAAAGGAATTTGAAGATAAAAAATTACTTAAACTCTGTCGTGCTGTTGAAGGATTCAATCAACGCTTTGACAATGATATGGAAGTGGAGGAAGCATTGGAGACTTTACGTTGCGCCGGAGAACCTATTGCACTTCATGCCAGTAATGATTGGAAAGAAGCCGTAATTGAAGCAGCACATCGCTATGAGCTTTTGCAAGTAGCAGATACACTTCCGGTTGTATTTCATGAATATCACTTCAGATTGGAAAACAGTATCAATTACGAAGCAAGTGATTTCGATAAAAAAAGGTCAGAAACAGCTTTTCAATTTTGTGAACTGGCCAGAAAACAAATTCTGCTGGGAAGATTGCTAAGCGGCGAAGATGAAACCTTTAATTTCTGATTTGTCAAACTGAAAACTTCTTCCCTTCCAATGCAAGGTCGGAATCCGGGAAAATTGATTGAGCTTCTGTAAGCAAAGGGGTAAGATCTTTATATCGGCCGGAAAAATGTCCTATAATAAGTTTTCTAACTCCTGCCTTTAATGCAATAGTAGCTGCTTGCAGGCTGGTAGAATGATAGGTTTGTGTTGCACGATCCACACTTTCGTGAAGGAAAGTAGCTTCATGATAAAGAAGATCAACACCGGAAACATCATTGACGATATTTTCATCATAAACGGTATCAGAACAATAGGCATAAGAAAGAGGGATCGGAGGATCTTCTGTTAATTCCTTATTGGATATAATATTACCGAAATCATCTTCAAAGTCATCGCCGTTTTTTATTTTATTATAAAACGAAAATGGAATTTTGTGTTGCTGAAGTTTGTTGACAATTAATTTTCGCGGCTTCGCCTTTTCCATGAAAACAAATCCGGTGCAGGGAACTCTGTGATTTAAAACGATTGATCTTACCATTAAATCTTCATTTTCAAGAATTACTTCACTGGTATAATGTCTTACTGCGTGGAAAATGAGATTGTATCTTAATTGTGTATTAGACAATCGTAATTGCATTTCGAGTACATCCATTAATTCCTGCTGACCATATAAATGCAATTCGCCTGTGCGGCCTTGTAAATGAAAGGTGGATAGCAGTCCCATTAGTCCTAAATAATGATCTCCATGCAGATGACTAATGAAAATATGACTTATCTTATGATACTTTACACGATATCTTAACAATTGCATTAAGGTACCTTCCCCGCAATCAATAAGAAAATTGCGTTCGCGTATAGTGAGTAATTGTGATGTTGGATGCCGATTATATATGGGCGTGGCAGAACTGCTGCCAAGAATAGTAACTTCAAAAGCCATTTATTTTTTCGAAATAATCATTCGACGCGTAAGTGTCTGGCTGCCATTTGAAATTGAATAAATGTAAACGCCGGGCATAAAATCACTTCCATCAAAACGTATACTATTCCTACCCGGATCAGTCTCTAAAACTAATCTTATCATTTCTTTACCAATAAGATTAACCACCTTAAATTCCACAAAACCCTGTGTTAAAGTATAAAATCCAATATCAGTAAAACTCACAAAAGGGTTGGGTATATTCTGTGCTATTTCAAAATGCGATCCACTGAACCGGTTTTCTACAGAAGCAATCATTCCTCCCGGTGTAATAGAGACACGGCTATCCTGTGCACATAGTGTACAAGATGAAAACAGTAAAAAAGTAAACAGTAATTTTTGTAAAATCTCTTTCATTCAGGATTCTTCCAGAATGCAAAAATATCAATCATTTTTGATATTTCGCTCAATTTCGTCTACTAATACGAAATCAATTGCTTCCCCTACTGTTGGAGTGATGCTTAAAACCTGATCCAGTTGAGAGATTTGAATGAGCTTAGTGATTGTTTCACTTAATCCGGTAATAACGAAAGCTCCACCGGAATTCCGGCATAAACGATTACCCACCAATATTGCACTTAAACCGGATGAATCACAATACAATGATTCTACAAGATCGAGGATGATATTGTTAAAACCCTGAGTGTTTAAAAGTAATAATTCTGACTTTAACTCAGCAGCAATCAAGGTGTTCAGCTTTTGTTCGTGAAGCTTGACTATTACATATTTTTCCTGCTTATCAAGTGTGAAGTGCATAGCTCTTATTTTCTAACAAATGTAAGACATAAAAGATGCAATGCAATACCCCGCCGATCACGTTTTCAACAACTATTGTTCAAATCCTCGGGACTGGGCAAGCAGGTATAAAACAGCCATTCTGATTGCTACACCATTGCTAACCTGGTCGAGTATGATGGCTTGTTTTGAATCCGCCACATCGCTGGTAATCTCCACTCCACGGTTTATTGGCCCGGGATGCATGACCACAATTTCCTTATCCAAAGAATTTAATAAAGTCTTGTTAAGACCATAAAGCATGGTATACTCTCTTAAGGATGGGAAATAGCGAATATCCTGTCTTTCCAATTGAATACGAAGCATATTTGCCACATCACACCAGTTCAATGCTTTCTTAAGGTCAGTTTCAACCTTTACTCCAAGTTCCTTTATATGTTTTGGAAGGAGCGTAGCCGGGCCGCAAACCATTACTTCGGCACCCAGCAACTGAAGACAAAGTATGTTAGATAAGGCAACTCTGGAATGTAAAATATCGCCGACAATAACCACTTTAACACCCTTTAACTTGCCTAGTTTTTCACGAATAGAATAAGCATCCAGTAATGCCTGGGTTGGATGCTCATGCGTTCCGTCGCCGGCATTTATTATACTCGCCTCAATGTTCTTTGACAAAAAAACAGCTGCACCCGGTTTAGGATGCCGCATCACCACCATATCAACCTTCATGGCAAGGATGTTATTTACTGTATCAATAAGGGTTTCTCCTTTACTAACTGATGAAGAAGATGCCGTGAAATTCAGAATATCAGCAGAAAGTCTTTTTTCTGCCAGCTCAAATGATAATCTTGTTCGTGTTGAATTTTCAAAAAACAGATTTACAACAGTAATATCTCTTAAGGAGGGTACTTTTTTAATAGGACGATTAATAACATCTTTAAAATTATCGGCTGTTCTAAAAATAAGGTCTATGTCGCCGGAGGTTAGGCCTTTGATTCCCAGCAGATGTTTAACACTCAACTGATCATTCATTTTCTTTTTCCTGTTGTGTTAGCCAAACTCCATCTTCCCCTTCTGTTTCTTTCCAATGCACTTTTACTTTATCAGAGGTAATCGTATCTATTCCAATTCCAATATAGTCAGGATCAATTGGTAAATGCCGGCTAAACTTACGGTTCACCAGCACGAGCAACTCCACCTTCTCCGGTCTTCCAAAAGCAAGTAATGCATCCATAGCGGCACGTATAGTACGACCGGTATATAATACATCATCAACAAGTATTACCTTTTTGTTTTCAATTGGAAATTCAATATTAGTTACACTGGGAACAATCAATTCGCGACGCCGGAAATCATCCCTGTAAAAGCTGATGTCGAGTTCCCCGTGTTTTACTTCTTTATCAGGCTGCAGAATCATAAGCCCACCTAAAATTCGTCTGGAAATATAAATGCCGCGAGGCTGTATGCCTATAAGTACACTATTCTTGAAATCGTCGTGATTTTCAATTAATTGATAGCAAAGTCGCCTTATGGTGATTTCAAGATGCTGCTGATTGAAAATCAGTTTTGAAGCTGCGGTCATTCAAAAGGCAAATATATTCCATTTAGCCGTATTAGGTTTATAAATAATAGAATATCCAACATTTATTTTGCGGATTGTTTTACCCAGGTGTCTTTAAGGGATACCGTCCGGTTAAATACAATTGCTCCTTCCTTGCTTTCTGTATCAGTACAGAAATACCCTTTTCTCATAAATTGGAAATGATCTCCGGGCTTCGTTTTAGCCAGGAAGGGTTCTGCTACTGCTTTATCAATAATTTCCAGACTGGAAGGATTTATATAATCTTTGAAATCACCTTCTTCAGATGCAGGATTTTCCACACTGAACAACTGCTCATAAAGCCTTACCTTAACATTTACGGCATGCCTTGCACTTACCCATTGGATGACGCCTTTAACATTTATGCCGGAAGAGTCATGTCCGCTTTTACTATCCGGAAAATAGTTGCACTTCAATTCCGTTACATTTCCATTTGCATCCTTTATGAATTCATCACATCGAATAATATATGCACTCTTCAAGCGAACCATTGTACCGGGTGCAAGTCTGAACCATTTTTTTTCAGGTACTTCCAGAAAATCATCTCTTTCAATATATAATTCTGAACTGAAAGGGATCATTCGTGTTCCTGCAGATTCATTGTCCGGATTATTTTCGCCGGTTAATTCTTCCTCCGTCCCGGTGTAATTGGTGATGGTCACTTTTATCGGATCAAGCACCACCATCACTCTGGTTGCCCTTTTAATAAGATCTTCTCTCACACAATATTCCAGTAATGCCAATTCAATAAGATTATCACGCTTCTGAACACCGACCTTATCACAAAACATACGTATACTTTCCGGGGTATATCCTTTTCTTCTATAGGCGCTTAATGTAGGCATTCGTGGATCATCCCAGCCATCTACATGCTTATCATTCACTAACTGCAAAAGTTTGCGTTTACTCATCACAGTATTATACAAATTCAATCTGGCAAACTCATACTGTTTGGAAGGGAATATTTCCAGTTTTTCGATAAACCAATTATATAATTCACGATGAGGGATAAATTCCAGGGTACAAACGGAATGGGTAATACCCTCGAGGCTATCACACTGACCGTGGGCAAAATCATACATTGGATAAATGCACCATTTATCGCCGGTTCTGTGATGAGAAGCATGTTTAATACGGTACATAATCGGATCCCGCATTAACATATTTATATGTTTCATATCAATACGAGCCCGTAGTACTTTAGCTCCATCCGGAAATTCGCCATTACGCATTCTGGTGAAGAGGTCAATATTTTCTTCAACAGAGCGGTTTCTGTACGGACTATCTTTACCGGGTTCCGTTGGTGATCCTTTCAGATTTGCAATTTCTTCGGAAGTAAGATCATCTACATAAGCCAGATTTTTCTTTATCAGTTGCATTGCAAATTCAAATAACTGATCAAAATAGCCGGAGGCATATAGCTCCTGGTCCCAGTTAAAACCCAACCACTTTATATCATTTTTAATATTTTCCACATATTCCGTTTCTTCGGTAACCGGATTAGTGTCATCAAAGCGAAGATTAGTAACACCATTATAACGGGCTGCCAGTCCAAAATTCAAACAAATGCTTTTTGCATGTCCGATATGCAGATATCCGTTTGGCTCCGGAGGAAAACGGGTGATCACTTTTCCACCATGAAGGCCACTTTCAATGTCTTTTTCAATAATTTCTTCTAAAAAGTTAAGGCTCTTTATTTCATTCATAATTTTTCTCAAATCGAGTGCACGAAATTAATCAATATGCCTGTATAAAACCTATTTGTTCATTAACAATCTGCGTATGGGTTATTTAGCAGGAAAAGCAAGCTGCTTTGTGCTATTTTTGCACATCTATGTATCGTTATTTTCTTGAGCTTGCTTATAAAGGGACTGAATACTGTGGATGGCAGATACAACAGAATGCCATCACCGTTCAGCAAAAAGTGGATGAGGCGCTTGCAACACTACTTCGTTATCCTGTGGAAACACTGGGTTGCGGCCGCACCGATACAGGCGTTCATGCTTCTCAGTTTTATGCACACTTTGAAACAAATAAAGAAATAGCTAATCCTGAAAAATTCTGTTACCAATTAAATGCATTGCTGCCATCAGACATTGCCATACATAATTTATTGCCGGTGGCACCAACTGCTCATGCAAGGTTTGATGCTACCAATCGCAGTTACCGTTACTTCATTAGCACTTTGAGAAATCCTTTTCTAACAGACACAGCCTGGTTATGGAGAACAGAGCCCGATCTGGCACTAATGAATCAGGCAGCAACTATCCTTAAAACTCACACTGACTTTGCCAGCTTTACAAAAGTTGGCGGACAGCAACTTACGCATGATTGCACAATCACACATGCCGAATGGATTGCAAAAGATAATGTGCTAGAATTTCAGATAAGTGCAAATCGGTTTCTTAGAGGAATGGTACGTGCCATTGTTGGTACTATGCTGGAAGTCGGACAAAAGAAAATTAATACGGATGATTTTAATGAAATTATAAAAATGAAAAACAGGTCCGGTGCAGGAGAATCTGTACCGGCTCACGGACTTTTTTTAACGCAAATTGAATATCCATATCTCACCACCGTTGAACGAAATATATTTATTAAGCAATGAGCGAGCTAAAAGGAAAAGCATTTGATAGTTTATTACTTCGAAGAATCTTTACGTTTACAGCTCCATACCGAAAGCAATTCTGGCAGGCTGTAGCACTTACACTACTTTTAGCCCTCCTCGCTCCTATCCGGCCGGTTATTACGCAATACATTCTTGATCACACAGTGGTGGACAACGATCTTTATCAATTAAAGATGCTGATTGGAGTTATGGTTCTATTACTTGTTCTCCAGTCTGCAATTCAATATTTTCACTCATGGTTAACAAACCTGCTCGGACAAAAAGTTATTCGTGATATGCGAAAAAAACTTTTTGACCGAATGGTACAATTTCGACTTTCTTATTTTGATAAAACACCCATAGGAACAACAGTAACCAGAAGCGTTTCCGACATGGAGACGGTGGCTGATATTTTCTCTGAAGGATTAATTGTAATCATTGGTGATTTACTTCAACTTGTGGTGATTATACTCGTTATGTTTTTTGTAGACTGGAAACTGGCACTGATCAGTCTGAGTACCATTCCACTTTTAATGATTGCCACCAACATTTTCAAAAATAAAATTAAAAATGTTTTTGGGGAAGTAAGAACACAGGTTTCGCATCTCAACACCTTTGTTCAGGAACATCTTACGGGAATGAAGATCATACAGTTATTTAACCGCCAGGAGGAAGAATATCGCAGGTTTAAGGAAATTAATAAGGATCATAGAGAAGCAAACATAAAATCTGTTTGGTATTACAGTATTTTTTTTCCTGTGGTAGAGATTTTATCTGCTATTTCAATTGGTCTGATTGTTTGGTGGGGAGCAGGTGAAGTAATCAAAGAGCAGGTATCTTTTGGTAACCTCGTAGCTTTTATCATGTATATCAATATGCTTTTTCGTCCTATTCGTGAACTTGCTGATAAATTCAATACATTACAAATGGGAATGGTTAGCAGCGAGCGTATATTTAAAGTGATGGATGAGGAGGAGTTAACCGACGATAATGGAACTATCAGCAATTATAAAATAAAAGGTGCAATTGAATTCAGAAACGTTTGGTTTGCTTACGATTATAATCGGGGGAAAAATCCGAATCCGGAGTACGTATTAAAAGGTATATCATTTATTGCTGCTCCGGGTGAATCCATCGCTTTTGTAGGAGCAACGGGAGCCGGAAAATCAACGATTATATCGCTTTTGAACAGATTATACGAAATTAGTAAAGGGAATATATATATTGACGGAAAAGATATCATAGAATATCAATTACCTGAACTTCGTAAAGCAGTTGCAGTGGTGTTGCAGGATGTATTTCTGTTTTCTGATAGTATTATGAATAACATTCGTTTATCAAATGATACGATTGATGAAGCAGAAGTAGTTGCAGCTTCAAAGGCTGTAGGTGCATATGATTTTATTTCCCGTTTGCCTGATCAGTTTAATTTTCAGGTGCATGAACGGGGCAGTATGCTTTCTATGGGTCAACGGCAATTGTTATCATTTATTCGAGCATTTGTTCATCAACCTGTAATACTGGTCCTTGATGAAGCTACCTCATCTGTTGATAGTGAAACAGAAGAATTGATTACACGTGCCACCCAGACTATCACCAGAGGGAGAACTTCTATCATTATTGCTCATCGTTTATCCACCATACAAAATGCAGATAGGATAATTGTTCTGGATCATGGAAAAATAATAGAGAGCGGCACCCATGCTTCACTTTTAGGTGAGAAAGGTGCCTACAACAAACTTTTTGCGATTCAGTTTAAGCACTTGGTATAAATAAAATCCTGTAGTAAATTATTGCCCCGAGCTTCGTACTTTTGCACCCAATGAGCAATAAAGGCAGAGTTTTGGTAGCAATGAGCGGCGGAATTGACAGTTCCGTGGCCAGTATTATGCTTCATGAGCAAGGATATGAAGTTATTGGCATTACCATGAAAACATGGGACTATATCAATAGCGGAAGTTCCAAAAAGGAAACCGGATGTTGTAGTCTGGATAGTATTAATGATGCCAGAAGTATCGCTGTCAGGTACGGTTTCCCGCATTATATTCTGGATATCAGGGCCGAATTCGGTGAAAGTGTTATTGACAACTTCGTTGATGAATACCTTGCAGGACGCACGCCAAACCCTTGTGTGATGTGCAATACCCATATAAAATGGGAGGCATTACTTAAAAGGGCCGATATGCTGAATTGCGACTTTATCGCTACCGGCCATTATGCAAAAGTCCGTGAAGAAAATAACCGCTTTGTGATTTCGAAAGGTCTTGACCACTCAAAGGATCAGAGTTATGTGCTTTGGGGAGTCACTCAGGAATGTCTTTCCAGAACCATTTTTCCGGTGGGTCATCTTCAAAAATCTGTTATTAAAGATATGGCCAGAGAAATGGGCTTACATGAACTGGCTGACAAGAGTGAAAGTTATGAAATATGCTTCATTCCTGATAATGACTACCGTGCCTTTTTAAAACACCGTGTGGAGGGCTTAGAAGAGCAACTTACCGGTGGTTATTTTGTGAATAGTGAAGGTAAAATTCTCGGTTCCCATAAAGGATATCCGTTTTATACTATCGGTCAACGAAAAGGGCTGGAAATTGCTGTTGGAAATCCATTGTATGTCACAGAGATATTACCGGAAACCAATACAGTAGTATTAGGCCCGTTTGAAGAGCTGGAAAAACAAGAGCTATGGGTTCGTGATGTTAATCTTATTAAACTGGATTCCTTGCGTGAGAAAACGGAAGCATTAACGAAAATACGCTACAAGGATCCCGGTGCAATGAGTACCCTGGAACAAGATGGTAACAGGGTAAAAGTGACTTTTCATAAAAATGTAACCGGAGTAGCTCCCGGGCAAAGTGCTGTGTTTTATGATGGAGAAGATGTTATTGGAGGTGGTTTTATTGACAAAATTTAAAACTATAATTTGAATTTAACGTACAACCAAGCATGTTTAAAATGAAGATTTTATCTGCATCATTCTTAGCTATCATAATGATTGCCGGCCTATTTTATGGTTGTAAAAAAAGCGATAATTCTGAGCAGGCACCTGCTTTAGGCTATTGCTATTTCCCGTTAACCATCGGAGATGCCAAGTACTACCAGGTTGACTCTATCGGATGGCTGGGCTATACGTATGATCCGATTACCCAAACAATTGATATTGATACGGTATCATACCAGATAAAAGAAATAGTTCAAAGTTATTTTGCTGATGCTGAAGGCCGAGAAACGGCAAGAATTGAAAGATACCGCAGGAATACCCCTAATGATCCCTGGACTCTCTACAAGGTATTTACAGCAAACATTACCCCTACCCGAGCTGAACGTTATGAGGATAATATCCGTTATGTAAAATTGGTTTTTCCTCCTGTAGAAAATGAAAAATGGACAGGACAGTATTTAAATGTTCCTATTAATGACACCACCTTTGAAAGCTGGGAATACGAATATGAATCAGTTAATGAACCGGCATCTATCGGAACATTTAATTTTGATTCTGTGTCCACTGTAATTCAGAAAAGTGAAATTAACTTAATAGAATTCAGGTTTTACAAAGAACAATATGCGGCCGGAACAGGTTTGATAAGCAAGGATTACTCCGATTTTGAATATCTTAATACTACTTCTTCCTTTATAAGGAATGGCTTTATATATAGAGAAACGATTATCCAACCCTGATTTTAACTTAGTATTTTACACTTTTCAGGCAATGATGGTTAATTATTGCAGGAATGATTTGCTAAATGCTTATTTTTGATAGTCCAAACAGTAATCAAGTTCTATTGGACTAAACTGCAAACACTAATATTCATTTAGAATGATAAAAAATCTTCTGCTGATACTGCTGCTTTCAACAAATATGGAGTTGATGGCTCAAAACCGGTACGTCATCCGCTTCACTGATAAAAATAATACTCCCTACTCTATTTCAAATCCTTCCGATTTTCTATCAACAAGGGCTATCAACAGAAGGTTAGCTCAAGGCATAAATATCGATCAAACCGATTTACCTGTTGACCCGAATTATATTCAACAGGTTGCTTCAGTAAGTGGTGTAACTGTTTTAAATCACTCCAAATGGTTTAACAGTGTTACCATCGAAGTAACTTCTCCTGCTGATTTGGTTAACGTGAATGCTTTACCATTTGTTTTAAACTCCAATAATGTTGGACGTCTTGCTTCAACAGGTCCTCATATTGATAAATTTAATGAAGAAGGTAAAGGTCCTGTTCGTGAATTGTCAATTCCGGCTTTGCGTACTGCCAGCATAAATTATGGCAGTGCACAGAATCAGACTCAAATGATTAATATAAATTCATTACATGATCTTGGTTACACCGGACAGGGAATGATAATAGCTGTGATAGACGGTGGTTTTCAGGATGCTGATATCATGCCTTGCTTTGATAGTTTATTTCAACAAGGAAGACTTTTATCCACCTGGGATTTTGTGGATCATGAAACTAATGTCTTTAATGATCATTGGCATGGAGCTTCCGTCCTTTCAACGATGGCTGCAAATATTCCGGGTGATATGGTTGGCACTGCACCAAATGCATCATTTATATTACTTCGTTCAGAAGATGTGTTTTCAGAATATATAATTGAAGAATATAATTGGGCAAGCGCTGCAGAATATGCAGATAGTGCAGGAG
>JANOBN010000498.1:0-7075 GCA_031411675.1 Bacteroidota bacterium
CTTATGAAGTTTTTATAACCGGACACCGCGGCTGACACTATTAAGGCACAAGCCCAAAGTCATTGTTTCCGCCATTACCTCCGGGAGTCTCGTATTTTGAGCAATCCAGTTCAACAGAAAGGGGCTTCTCCGGCTTTTCAAAATCCTCAATAGAATAACTCAAATCAGCATCTGCCAGCACTTTTTTCATGTAATAGGCCCATATTGGCAAAGCCATGTTTGCACCCTGACCCAGATTAGTGGTCCTGAAGTGAATAGAACGGTCCTCACAACCGGTCCACACACCGCTAACCAGTTCAGGAGTGATTCCCATAAACCAGCCATCACTCTGGTTTTGTGTGGTACCTGTTTTTCCGGCAATAGGATTTGTAAATCCAAACTTCCATCGAAGGCGGCTGCTCGTGCCATAGTCCACTACACCTTTCATCAGATTTAACATCAGGTATGCCGTTTCTTCACTGATTGCTTCTACTTTCTTTGGAACAAAATCCTGCAATACCACGCCGTTTTTATCCTCAATACGAAGTAAATATTGTGGCTCCACCCAAACTCCTTTATTCGCAAAAGTGCTGTAAGCTCCCACCATTTCAAAAACGGAAACATCAGGAGTACCAAGTGCAATTGAAGGATAAGGTTCAATAGGAGATGTAATACCCATTTTTCTGGCAATCTGAATCATTGCTTCAGGACCAAATTGTTTCATCAGATATGCAGAGGCACAATTCACAGATTCCGCAAGTGCATACTTTAAGGTAATCATGCCACCATATTTACCGTCAGAGTTAACCGGTGTCCAGCTTACACCAGTTGTTGGGTCGGTAATAGTTACCTGAACATTGGGCACTTTATAACAAGGTGAAAATCCTTCCTGCATAGCCAGTGTATAGAGAAAAGCCTTAAATGTTGATCCTACCTGTCGTTTTCCTTCTTTAACATGGTCGTACTGAAAATACTTATAGTCATTTCCACCCACCCATGCTCTAATATAACCGGTTTGTGGTTCCATACTCATAAAGCCGGTCTGCAAAAACATTTTGTAATATTTAATAGAGTCGAGTGGCGATAACAATGTGTCTCTTTCACCTTTCCAGGTAAACACCGTCATTTTTACTTTTTTATCAAAAGCTTTTTTAATCTCACTTTCAGAAGCACCTGCTTCTTTCAATGTTAGATAGCGTTCAGATTTCTTCATTCCATCAGTAATGATTTCCGGATGTTCTTTCCATGCTGTTTGTCCTTTCCAGTGTGCGTTAAAATCTTTTTGAAGTCCGGAAAGATGTTCCTTTACTGCTTCTTCCGCATACCGCTGCATTCGGGAATCAATGGTTGTATAAATACGAAGGCCATCAGTATAAAGATTATAAGAAGTGCCATCAGCCTTTTTATGATCGCGACACCATTTGTTTAATTCCAGCCGGAGTGTTTCGCGGAAGTAGGGTGCAAGACCACTTGCATGGCCTTCTGCTTCAAACTTTAAAACGATAGGCTTTCGTTTTAACATATCGAATTGCAGATCGGTAATAAACTTATACTTCTTAAGCTGTGATAAAACAACATTACGGCGTTGAAGAGATGCATCATAATTACGCACCGGATTGTAACGGGTCGGAGCCTGCAGCATACCAACTAGCAATGATGCTTCTTCAATTGATAAATCTTTAGGCTCTTTATGAAAAAAAGTAGTGGAAGCGGAGCGGATGCCAAATGCATTACTTCCGAATTCTACCGTATTCAGATACATAGCTAATATCTCATGCTTAGTGTAGGAACGTTCCAATCGTGCTGATATAATCCACTCCTGAATTTTCTGAATGATGCGTTGTATCTTGCTGTCAGGAATCTCATGAAAAAGATTCTTTGCAAGCTGTTGTGTAAGCGTGCTTCCGCCGCCGGCTTTTCCCAAATGTATAACAGCACGTACCAATCCCCGGATATCAACGCCTGAATGTTTTTCAAAACGAATATCTTCTGTCGCCATTAATGCATTTACCAGATTTGGCGAAAGATCTTCGTAATGCACCAGCGATCGGTTTTCGCGATAATATTTACCTAATATTTTTAAATCTGATGAATAAATCTCTGTAGCCTGATAAGTGCTGGGATTCTCTAATTCCGCAAAAGTTGGCAGTTCTCCAAATAAGCCGAATGCCGTTCCGGTCACAAAAAGGAAAAGGAAGATCACAGGCAAAATAATGAGCAGCCAGAACCATTTCAGGTAACGTTGGAATTTAGGTGGGGCAAGAATGGACATGGACGACCGGTTGAACGGGCAAAAGTAACGGTTTACTGCACAATCTTTTAATATTAGTTAAACGAGATTTGGACCTTTAAATTATAACGATTCTTAAAAGCATAAAATACTAATTAAGAGGGAGGTAGTTTATTTACCTTTGCAGCAATGATAGCGATAGATAACACCATGGTGTCGGAAGAGATACTAAAGAAGAAGTTTGTATGTGATCTGACTAGTTGCAAAGGGCATTGTTGTGTGGAGGGAGAAAGTGGAGCACCATTGGAAAAAGAGGAACTTACTCAATTAGAAGAAGTATTTCCTGTTATACGTGATATGTTAACCCCGGAAGGACTGGAAAGCATTGAGCAACAAGGTTTATACCTGGTAGATAGTGATGGTGACTATGTTACACCATTGGTAGGTGGTTTCAGAGAATGTGCCTATACCATTTTTGAAGGAGGAATTGCGAAATGCTCCATTGAGAAAGCTTTCCTTGAAGGCAAAGTGAGTTTCCGAAAGCCGGTATCTTGTCACTTATATCCGGTGCGTATTACCAAATACAAAGCCTACGAAGCAGTTAATTATGAAAAATGGTCGGTTTGTAGTCCTGCATGTGCCTTAGGGGAGCAATTAAAAGTGCCTGTTTATGTTTTTCTTAAAGACTCACTTACACGTAAATATGGAGAAGAGTGGTATAAACAACTGCAACTGGCGGCAGAACTGTACGAGAAGTAAGAAGGCGGTTGCTCACCAACGGCTTCATCGGCTGTAAATGCTTGTTATGCCTTGGTTTCAGTTGTTTTGTACCGACAAATAATATATATAAATTCTAATACCGTATAGTTCATTTTTTTTCTAATCCCAAATCTTTTTCCGGATATTTTATAAAAAAAATTTATTGTTAAAAAATGGCTGCCGTTTGTTAAAAAAATTACTTTGATTGACTCTAATCTTTAACTTGTTTTGTAGTCTGATCAGGTGGATAAGTTTTCTGAAACCGATTAGTGATGCTAAAATCAGCAACAATTCTTTAATTAGCTCAATAGCAGGACTTAAGCCCTTGCCTGAAAATACTCCTCATACATTAAAATAAAAAAGATAATACATGAACACACAGGATGAAATCCTTTTAAAAGAAAACAAAGACCGCTTTGTTCTTTTTCCAATTAAGTATGACAAGATCTGGGAAATGTATAAAAAAGCGGAAAACAGTTTCTGGACGGCTGAAGAGATTGACCTTTCTTCAGATTTAAAAGACTGGGAACGATTGAATGACGGGGAACGTCATTTCATTACACATGTATTAGCTTTTTTTGCTGCAAGTGATGGAATAGTAAATGAAAATCTGGCGGTTAATATGATGAATGCCGTTCAGCTTCCTGAAGCGCGTTGTTTTTATGGATTCCAGATTATGATGGAGAACATTCATTCTGAAATGTATTCTCTCCTGATTGATACATATGTAAAAGATCCGAATGAAAAACATCATCTTTTTAATGCTATTGATACCGTACCTTGTGTAACAAGAAAAGCAGACTGGGCATTACGCTGGATCGAAAACGGAAATTTTGCTGAACGTCTGATAGCTTTTGCAGCAGTAGAAGGGATATTTTTCAGTGGTAGTTTCTGTTCTATATTCTGGCTGAAGAAAAGAGGGTTGATGCCGGGGCTTGCAACATCCAATGAATTTATTTCACGTGATGAAGGATTGCATTGCGACTTTGCCTGTTTGCTTTATAGCATGCTTAAAACAAAATTAACGCAACAGCAGGTTTATGATATGATTACAAACGCTGTAGCAATTGAACAGGAATTTATTACTGATGCACTGCCTGTTGATCTTATCGGCATGAATTCAAAGTTAATGTGTCAGTACATTGAATTTGTTGCTGACAGACTTTTAAATTCATTGGAATATCCGAAGTTTTATAATTCTTCAAACCCATTTGATTTTATGGAAACCATTTCTCTGGAAGGAAAAACAAATTTCTTTGAGAAGCGGGTAAGTGAATATACGAAAGCAGGGGTAGGAAAAAATCGCGAAGACCAGACTTTGAAATTTGACGAAGACTTTTAGAATAATAAACTAAGTGAATAAAAAATGCCGGGACAATCTGCCCGGCATTTTTTTTGAAAAGAATCGATATTTAGAGAACTATTATCCTGTGGGAACGTATGGCGCTGTTATCAGAAAATAAGGTAATCTGATAAACACCGTTTGCGCCGAAATTAATTTCATTGATATGAATTATGTTTATCACTTCATTCAGCTTTTTGCTAAACACAATTTTTCCTTGCGCATCTGTTATAAACAGTTTGGTATTGGAAATTGATTGATCACTTAATTCTATAGTAAGATCTTCATCATGAATTATCGAAGGTTTTATAGTAACGCCGGCTTGATGATTGATTTCGGCACACTTTATTTCTGAATAATTAAAATCTCCATTAAAATCAAATTGCTTTAAACGATAGCAGGCTTTATAGTCAGAATTTAAATCTTTGATTTGATATCTTATTGTTGATGTGGAGTTGCCGGCACCGTCTACTTCTGCAATTATCCTAAAATTCACACCATCAGATGTTTTCTCTACTTGAAAAAAATCATTGTCTTTTTCTGAAACAGTAACCCAGCTTATTTCATTTACTCCGGCGTTAGTTACTACATTAAAGTTGATTAGTTCTACAGGTAATGAATTATTGCTTCCGGAAGAACTAGCCAGCGTAAATGGCCCGAATGAGGAAGTTGGAAATGCATTCACAATTGTACCAGCGGCTGTATTTCCTGTTGTTCCTCCATTACCCTGGTCCTGCCACATACTGCCATCCCATTGTGCTACACGTAAGCTTGGTAAATCATCAATGCCTCCACTAGTTCCATTCCAGGTAAGGGTTACATTAACCGTTGACGCACCTGCGCCACGGTCGAGTGTCCAGTATTCTGTATCACTGATGTGGTCAAGTGTAGGTGCAATGCTTGTTTTAGGATAGGTGGGATCGGGAGAAACATGAAAGTGCATAGCAGTATATGAATCAGTATCAAACGTGGGTGCAGATATACTGATTGGACGATATAAATTATTATCACCAACAGGAAATGTAAATGCAGCACTTCCAATTTTACAAACAGGGCCATCAACAAAGCTACTGTTAGATGCACCCGTAGTTAATGCATTATTATTGATAGTTAGTATTTCCGTTGCAGTACTCCTTACTATTCCATTTATGAAGGTAAGTGTTCCTGTAATAGTCATTGGTTTGTCCAGAAAAATTCCCGCTGGATTATTTACAGTCAGATTATAAAACGTGTATTCACCGGCGAGAGAATAATAATACTGAAGTACTGTGCCGGTAAGGATAATATGTCCTGTTCTTTCCAGAAAGGCCCCTTCATTATAAAATGCATACATTCCGTCAACAGTGGAGGTAATACTTATCTGAGTGCTTGTGGCATTGTTCCCACCGGATGCAACATCAAATGTATTCCCGATGCCGATTTTCAGACTGAGCATTTTGGAATTGATAAAAGTGTATGGCTTTAATATAGTTCCTATTGCCCCTGCAGCTTCAAAGCTTGGATAGGTGTAAGACACATAAGGCATATAATCGAAAGTGTAAGGAGTAAACCCATCACCAAAATAAACATGGCCATCCGTAACATTATGATAAACATTTGAACTGCCAAAATCAATTTCCGGTGTGGTAGGAGTTGAAGAGGGCTTTCTGATATATATATTTCCTGAAGTCATTACAAATTGACTGCCGCTTGTATTTTGAATTAGCATAGGATATCCATCTGTTCCTGTGGTGCCACTATTGAGATCAAGATTACCACCGGTCATTTTAAACACAAGTGGATTGGTGCCTGTGAAGTTGGTTATGCCCCCATATACCAATAAAGTTCCGGCGGCAATTTCAATTTCCGGATCCAGCACTCCCGCATCTTTATAAAGAATTCCTTTTTTGCCGGCAGAGGTACCAACTTCAAGTCGCCCACCGGTCATATAAATCTTACCGGAGTTTATTAAAGTATCGCCCGCTGTCAGCATGTTTACCGCCCCTGAGCGCACTTCCAGAATAACATCCATTGGAATGGTATAAGAAGTTGCAACCGGATCAGACCATGTAGTTGTGGTTGCAGTATTACAAACAAATGTTCCTTTCACAAGATCAATGCGGGGGTAAGTAGTGGACGGCGGTGCAGCAATAAGAAAGGCTTGAGATTGTACATTCAGGTAATAAGATCTCGACGCTTTACTTACCGTAACCAGATTAAAAGCAAAAGATCCGGTGCCTGATATGTTACAATTTGCTGCGCCATTAAAAATCAGATTCACTACATCATTATTATCTGAATAGAGATCCAATATGCCGTTGTTGGTAAGGTCAACGCTTACAAACAAGTTATGTGTTCTGCTGTTATTATAATTATACCAAAGTTTACCTCCAATGTTTATGGTAATAGAACCTGAAACGCTAAGTGTTATAGAACCAAAATTTGGATATTCCAGCACTCCTGATGTTCCCTGTCCGATATTTAATCCTGAGCAAAAGCTACTGCTTACTAATAGTATCGTATAACCATCACCAATGTTAACAATATCTCCTGCTACTGGGAATGTTCCAGTATTTGTTGGGTTTCCGTAAGTGACAGTAGACCAGGTTGAAGAAGCATTCCAATTGCCATTGGCTTTTGAGTAATACGTTATTGCACCCGCATTATTTGCAAGGAGCGTAAACAGCGAAACCAACGCTGCAATGTAAAGGAAATTTAAATTTGTCCTCATGGTGTGAGTGCTTTGGTATCATCGGATATTGGAATAGTGTTGTACTTTTCTTTTG
>JANOBN010000499.1:0-5575 GCA_031411675.1 Bacteroidota bacterium
TGAGTATTAGTGAAATGAAATTATTTACATTAATCTGATGATTTGATACATAATTCACTCATTTATTTACGGAAAATTGGAAGGGAAAAGGTTAAGTATGGTTCCTAATTTAGAAAAAGGTTTTATCTTAATAAACGAGATGAATATTTTAATTCAAGATTTTGGAGAATCTTGTGAGGTTTTTAGCAATTTCATATATTTAAAAAAGTAAGTAGTAATTTAAGAAAAAGCCTATACAGTTTTTGATTTCCTGTATAGGCAAAATGAAGATGAGGCACTGAATTTAGTAAAGGGATTATTAAATACTGAATTAATTACTAATGATAAATACAAATTTCAGGAGGCGGATCATATTTCTGATTTAAATATTATCGGAAATAACTGAAAGTGTTTTTTTAAATAGGTTTATTGCCTTGTATAACCCGAAGTATAATTGAAATTACAGCGATTACTAATAAAACATGAATTATACCTCCAACTCCATAACCAATAAAGCCTATAAGCCATGAAATAATTAATATTACAGCAATTAGATAGAGTAGATTTCCCATGATTTTGATTTTTAGTTATTTGATATTATTTAGTTTTAGTTCTGATTGAAATTTAAAGTAGCAGGATAAGTAATAAAAGAATTATAATTACAGCACCTACCGATAAATAAATTCCGCCATTATCGGAAGAAGAGGCAGCATAAATACTCTTCACTTCATTTCTGAGCGCTCGTTTCTCTCTCCGGGAAAGATTTGACTTGTCCATATTATTGATTTCGTCAATTCTTGCTGAGTTAATGCGGCTTTGCGACTCTACCCAATTCCCCGCATTGGTATTAGTTATAGGCGTGTTGTCTGCATATATAGATACCGGAGAAAGGGTAATAATGCTTAAAACAACAAGTACCTTTATTGAGAATATTCTGATTATATTTTTCATAACTGATTTAAGTATTAGCTCAAGGCAAATTTGCGAACATTCTTGAGATTCATCCTTACATAAAAGTTGATACAAGTTATATAATTCACACTTTTTAGGGGAAAATTGTAATAAATTCTGATTATTCGCAGGTAACAATGGAAAAATAAGCTAAAAAGATTTTTTTAAACTGTAAAAGGAATAAGATAATTTCTTAAAAGCAGGATGTTTGCTTTTAATATCTGTAAAATAGTGATTGGGTAGCTTTGTTGTAAAACCCGATTACCCCATCTTTTTTTGTATAGTATGCTTTCCAGATTATATGATTTTGATAACCCGGTAATAAAGTGTCATTCACATGTACATATACATTATAGTATGTTATTCCGCCAAGACTTAATGCCAGAGAAAGTGAATCACCGGGTAATTGATTGGATGGGTTAATAAGGTCTATTTTTCTTGTATAATCAAAAATGCTATAAGTGAGTGAAGCCCCTGTTTTATAGTATGATTTTAAATTTTGGCCGGATTCTTCTAACGAAATAAAATAGTAGTTCTTGTTATTTAAAGTGAAATCTGACGACATATATATGGTGGCACGGGAATCGCACAAATAATTGCAACCACAACCTATTTCACCATGTTTGCAGGCATTGGCATCATAAGCGGGTGAAATATACTGAGAATACATTTTAAATGTGAAATTGGCACCAGAACTATCAATAAACCTAATGGAATCAGTACCATATACCGGTAGCCATTCTTTAGAATCTTCTGATAGACTTGGGCAATTGTATTTTTTATCGCACTTACAAGAGGCGAATTGAAAGACAAGCAAAATATTTAAAAATACAATAATCCATCTTGAATAGTTAAACCGTTGCAAAAAAAAGAAATATCGAATTAACAATTCAAGCAATTTTTAAAAGCGGAGATTATATGCTTTCAATATTCAATTTATCAAAATTGTGAATATAGAAGGATTACTATATCTAAAGTTTTAAAGAAGGAATGTAACATAGAATTAAACATATGCCCATCAGTTTTTAATGAATTTTGCGACGAAGCTTTGATTGTTTTGTATTACAGAAATAAAATAGATGCCATCACTCAGGGATGATATATCTATATTTTTTTTATTTCGAATTTTGATAAAGCTTTCCATTGTTAAGGAGCTTATTTCGGCTGTGAAATCCGAACTCCACGGCAAGGTTAAGTTAATTTCATCTTTAGCAGGATTTGGAGAAACAACTAAGTTATTATATGTGAAATTGTTTTCATTTAAATCTGTCACATTGCACATGATAGCGTTTAATTTATCCCAAATCTGATTGCAAAATATTGTTGTAATGTCTGAAGCCGGTGAATTAGGCGCATCGCCCATTCTGATAAAAACCAAACCTTTACTTCGTGAAATGCTAATAATCTGACCATTTTTTCCTAAACCGGCAAACATATCGGCCGGCGCATCAGGCGCATATGATCCGGGAAATACTATTTGAGAGGTGGGCACCATATAACTTGATTTCCCGTTCAGCCACCACAGATAGCCATAAGAGTTGTTAATTGATTGGGAAGTGTTAGTCATCTGGCTTACATAAGCGGTATCATGTAATAGGGTATCAGTGTTCCAAATGCAATTATTCTGCATCAACAAACCAAACCGTGCCATACTTCTTGCTTTGCTATAAAAAACATTGTCGTAATCTTGAGTTAACCAAAATCCGGTTATACCTGTAGGATTTTTTATTTTAGTTTGCGTATAATTATTTATCGGAATACCGGTAGCATTTGTCAAAACACTTTCCAAAAGGCTGTATGGTGCATTATGATAAGCCCAGCGTGTGCCTGCATCGGATAGATATATTAAGCAAGAGTCAATTGTGCAATGATTGTCTGCAACGCCATCGTCAAGTCCCGAAGTCATGGTCAATTGATTACGTATTTTAATTTTAGCTTCCTGTTGTTGCGTGCAGTTTGTCCAGCCGGCGCCCAGATAACCGTAAGTTGAATCTGTTATAGATAAAAAACCCTCTTCCTGCGCCTGACCAACTAATAAAGAGGTAATTGTTTTTCCGGCAGAAGCCCAGTACCAGATGCTGTCCTTCGTAAATGTCCCAAAATATTTTTCAAGAACGATCTTGCCATCTTTTAAAAGTAAAAATGCTTTAGAATTTTCCTGAGCAAGAAAATTATATAACGTATCAATCTCATTTATGCACCAGCCGAGTGAAGATGGAGATAAAGTATCCCAGTTTGCAGTATTGCTTATAGGGGGAAAGTATAAGCTTTGCGCAGTAGATTTAAAGTTAGAAAATAGTAATAAAACAGAAAGTATTGCCGGTAATTTTTTCATATTGCTTGTAAATCAAGTTTGCTAATTTACAAAAAAGATTACCGGTTAAACGCTTAAAGGTGAACTTATTTGGTTTTTCTTCGTTGGAAATCATAAAAAAGTCTCCGGCTAGCCTGCAGAAGAAAATTGTTAGTTTTTCTGCCATAATCCCTATTCCTTCACCGGTTTTAGGTAGCGAAAAGTAGATTTTCTTGTCAATTAATATTCATCTGCATATCTGGCTTTTAAGTAGTATTCTTTCAAGTTTGCTATTTAGGTAACTTTCTTTTTGGAGGAACGTAGAAAAGCAATTAAGAAACATAAAAAAGGAACAAGTGAAAATAGCAATCAAAACGCGTCAGCGCCAGACCCAAAGATTGAAATACTTGAGAGTTGTTGTCTCTTTAGTGGGATTAGTTGTGTTTGGGATCTTTACTTTTATTTACACAACAGTGCCTACAAGTGCTGTTTATGCTTCTTCAGTTACTTATCCAAAATTGAGTTTTCATGATCCTGTCTTAATCAGTGGAACTGATGGACAAGTAAATGCTGTGTATTTATTTAGGGAGGTAACTACCGGAGTAGATGTGCAAATGGAAATAATTGAACTATACAATGGCGCCAGACTAGCAGATATGGATCACTTTACTGCAGGTTATTATGAAGCCTGGCAACCATTTGTTGGTGCACCCGCAGGAGCAACTTCCTGGATTGAATGGAAGATAGATTTTAAAGTAGCCGGAACAGCACTTGATACAGTGATGAATCAGCTTGTTGCTACAGCAGTTGATGTGGATGGTGATGGCGCATATTTACAGGAATTGATTTCAGCTGATAAGGTAATGTCTTATTCCAAAGCCCCATCAGCAAACATTAGTATAACTTTTAACAACGACTCTTGTTATGCGTTAAGCACAGTTGCTAATGTCGCTAATATTGATTCTTCAAGATGGGATGCCATGGTTATGATGATATTTAAAAATACCAGCACTATAATATATCGAACCGGTGCAATTTCCACTTATAGTGCTGAACAGGTCAGGCAAAATAGTATTTATTTCAAGTATTTTGATGCAATGCCTACACCTTTACCAATCGAGCTTATTAAGTTTACAGGGAAGGAGGTTTTGAATAATAGAAATTTGATTCAATGGGCATCCGGATCTGAAACAAATAATGACTACTTTACCCTGGAAAGATCCAATGATGGAATTGGTTTTAGGGAAATATACAGAGTAAAGGGTGCCGGTAATAGTCACACTACAAGAAATTATTCTTTTATTGATGACAACCCTGAGTTGGGCACTTCTTATTACCGCTTAAAGCAAACAGATTATAATGGAACAACAGTTACGTTTAAAATTATTCAGGTGACTCTGAAAAATCAAAAATTGGAAATGGCGAATATTCGTATTAGTCCAAATCCATTTCAGGATTCATTTACCGCCGAGTTTGATTTAATTAAGGAAGAAGAGGTCCATATTCAGTTAATTGATGCAAAAGGCGTTATTTTAACTGATCAGGTTATACAGGCAGATATGGGAACTAACGTGTTTAATTATACGTTGCCATCGGGAAGTATATCGGGCATTTATAATATAAGGGTAATTAACAAAGATAAGGTTATTGCCTTTTCAAAAATGATGAAGTATTAATCAAGCAATATTAACGAACAATTATTTTATTTTAACACTTATAAAAATTGAAAACATCACTTAAAGGCCGACAACAGCAATCGTTACGAAGCAAATTTTTACCTGTAATAGTCTCATTAGCTATTTTGGGAGTATTCGGAATTTTCATGTTTGTTTATACAGTTACTCCGACTACCGCTTTAGCAAGCAACTCAGCAACTTATCCTAAACTGAGTTTTCATGATCCTGTTTTGGTTAGTGGAACAGATGGACAGGTAAATGCAGTGTATAAGTTTAGTGAAGTAACTACAGGAGTAGATGTGGATATTCAAATTCTTGAACTGTACAATGGTGCCAGCCTTAGCAATATGGATCACTTTACGGCAGGTTATTATGACGCTTGGCAACCATTTGTGGTATCTCCTGCAGGAAAGCAATCATGGATTGAGTGGAAAATATCTTTTAAAAGAGCAGGTACCAATCAGGATACTGTTCTTACCCAACTATGTGCAACAGCAGTGGATGTTGATGGTGATGGTGTATCATTGCGGGAATTAGTTTCAGCTGATAATGTAAAGTCATACTCAAGAACAGTGAGTGCTAATCTAAGTATTACATTCAATGCTGATTCCTGCTATGCGGTTAGTACTGTTGCAAATGTTGCGAACATAGATACTGTTAAATGGGATGCCATGTT
>JANOBN010000500.1:0-2922 GCA_031411675.1 Bacteroidota bacterium
GTTTTAATGACTGCCTTTGTTGCTTCACTTGGTTTTTTGCCAATGGCATTAAGTAACGGTGCAGGTGCAGAAGTGCAACGACCTTTGGCAACCGTTGTAATTGGCGGTTTACTGATTGCGACTTTACTTACGCTTTTTGTTTTACCTGTTCTCTACATTTTGTTTGAGAAAGGGTTTAAAAGCAAGCCAACCATAACAGCAGCGACCATTTTACTGTTTGTCGTTTTTTCTTTTCAAAATGCAACTGCACAAACCCCAATTAATTTGCAAGGAGCTATTGACACAGCTTTAAAAAACAACTTGAAGATAAAGAATGAAAAACTAAACGCAGAATATCAGCAGAAACTAAAAGCCGCAGCATTCGATATTCCGCAAACTGCATTCACAGGCGAATACGGCCAGATTAACAGTATATACAAAGACACTAAGTTCGGAATTTCGCAAGGCATTAGTTTTCCAAATGTATATGCAAAACAAAAATCATGGCAAAATGAAAACTATAAAAGCAGTGTATTGAATATTATGGTAAAAGAAGCCGAACTTAAAAAGCAAGTGAGCGAAGTTTTTTATTTGCTGGTTTACTTACAGCTAAAGCAAAAAATCCTTTTGCAGAATGATAGTGTGTATGCCTCGTTTCTTGAAAAAGCAAACCTGCGTTTCGCCAAAGGTGAAACAAACATCTTGGAAAAAACCACAGCGGAAACACAACGAGGACAAATTACCATTCAGTTAAGCCAATTGAGGAATGATATTGTAATTCTGCAACTCCAATTTCAGTTATTGTTGAATACCGAAGCCGTTTTTACACCTTCATCCGAAAGCCCTAAAATGATATTTACGGCAATGCTTGACACATCAGCAGTCAGCAACCATCCGCAACTAAAAGTTTTACAACAGCAAAAACAAATTTCTTTAGTCAACACACAGTTACAAAAATCTAAACTCTTACCTGACTTACATATCGGATATTTTAATCAAAGTATTCAAGGAACAGGAGCAGACAATTTGTTTTACAACACATCAACAAGGTTTAATTCTATTCAATTTGGTTTAGGTGTTCCTTTATTTTTCGGTTCACAAAAAGCAAAAATCAATTCAAGTAAAACCCTTGAATTGATAAGTGAAAACAATTATCAAATTGGTTTACAAATGTTAAATGCTGAATATCAAACAGCGTTCAAGCAGTATCAAACTCAATTACAAACAGTAAAATATTTTGAAGAAATCGCTTTAATAAATGCGAACACCATTACAAAAACAGCCAACCAACAATTTGCAAATGGAGGTATCAATTATTTGGAATGGACAATGCTAATTAACAATGCCGTAAGCATTCAAAGCAATTATGCTGATGCTGTCAAAGAACTTAACCAATCCATTATTCAACTCAATTACTTAACTTCTAAATAAAATTCACAATGAAAAATATATCCATCATATCAATTGCGTTTGCAATCCTCACATCTTGCGGAAACAAGCAAACCGAAAAAGAAGCAACGACAGAAGCACCAACTGAGAATGCAGTTGAACTTACCGATGCTCAATTTAAAAACTCCAAAATTGAAACAGGCAAAATTGAACAAAAAGCAATTTCATCTTTACTGAAAGTGAACGGAAAAATTGATGTGCCTCCTCAAAATATGGTATCCGTTAGTGTTCCGCTTGGTGGTTATCTAAAATCAACTAAACTTTTAGAAGGTATGCACATCAATAAAGGCGAAGTAATTGCGGTAATGGAAGACCAACAATACATTCAGTTGCAACAAGATTACTTAACAGCCAAAGCACATTTCAGTTCTTTGGAAAAAGAATTTCAGCGACAAAAAGAATTAAACGAAAGCAAAGCCAGTAGCGACAAAGTGTTTGAAAATGCACAAGCAGAGTATTTTTCACAAAAAGTGTTGATTAAATCTTTGTCCGAGAAACTAAAACTCATAAGCATCAATCCTGACAACTTAAACGAAAACACAATTTCACGGAGCATTAGTATTTATTCGCCAATAGACGGTTTTGTTTCCACCATAAAAATGAACATTGGCAAATACGCAAGTCCAACTGATGTTTTATTTGAATTGGTAAACCCTGCCGACATTCATTTGGCTTTGACTGTTTTTGAAAAGGATTTAGACAAGCTTTTTATCGGACAAATAATTGTTGCATACAACAATAACCAATCAAGCAAAAAATACAATTGCGAAATTGTTCTTATTGGTAAAGACATTTCACCCGAAAGAGCCGTAATTGTTCATTGCCATTTTGAGCAATATGACAAAGCACTAATCCCAGGAATGTATATGAATGCGGAAGTTGAAGTTTCAACCAATAACGCCTTTGTAATTCCCAATGATGGCTTAGTTCGTTTTGAAGGAAAGCAATATGTTTTTACGCAAACAGACAAAAATAAATATGCTATGCAGGAAGTAACCACACAAAACACCGAAAACGGTTTTACCCAAATCACGTTCCCCGACAATGCAGATATGACCAACAAAATATTTGTTACCAAAGGAGCTTACACATTGCTTATGACAATGAAAAACACGGAGGAATAATAAAGCATATAATTATTGTAACATAAATTTAATATATATATATAATGAACTATTCACAAACATTTTTTTCACGTCAGTTTCTTTGGGAAATAGTACGAATACTAACGGTAGGTATAGCAAGTCTCTTATTTTATTTTGATGTTTTGCCATTGTCCATTTTGCTCGCTGCAATGTCTTTCGGGCTTTACTCATTAGTAAAAGTTGCCGTGCATGATTTATTTAAAGAACGAAAAATCGGCACTGAAATATTTATAACGATTGCCGTCATCATTTCTGTTCTTGGTAAAGAATATTTGGCGGGTTCCGTTGTACTTATGATTATTCTTATTGCTGAATATATAGCCAGTGCAAGTGGCGAAAAAGCAAGAGC
>JANOBN010000501.1:0-5364 GCA_031411675.1 Bacteroidota bacterium
AGGTTCGTTATGCGCCGCATTCTGGTGAATATAAAATATATATCATTGATGAGGTACATATGCTTTCCACGGGCGCATTCAATGCATTTCTGAAAACACTGGAAGAGCCTCCCTCCTATGCTATTTTTATTCTGGCTACAACGGAGAAACATAAAATCATTCCGACGATACTTTCACGTTGTCAGATTTTTGATTTTAACAGGATACAGTTAGAAGACATTGCCACTCATCTGGCTTATGTTGCAGAAAAAGAAGGCGTAACTGCCGAGCCTGATGCATTGCATATCATTGCACAAAAAGCGGATGGTGCGTTGAGAGATGCATTATCGATTTTTGATCAGATGGTAAGTTTCTCCGGGAATACGGTTACTTACAAAGATGTTATTACCAATCTGAGTATTCTTGATTACGATTATTTCTTCCGTATAACAGATGATATCAGAGCCGGAAATATTTCCGCAGTATTACTTACTTTTAATGAATTGCTTTCTGATGGTTTTGACGGACATCATTTTATAACAGGACTTGCCGGGCATTTCCGTGATTTGTTAGTGTGTCAGGATCCATCTACTTTATCCTTGCTGGAAGTAAGTAAGAATATCAGAGATCGTTATAAAGAACAGGCACAACAAACACCGCCTGCATTAATCATTAGTTTACTGGATCTTTGTTCACAGGCTGATGTCACTTATAAATCATCGAGGAATCAGCGACTACATGTGGAGCTTACCTTAATTAAAATGTGTGCGCTTCAAAATGCAGCATTAAATACTCCACCACCGGCCGCTAATACCACTGCTGCTGCACCTGTAAAGCAAAATACCGCTACGCCATCAGCAACAAAACCTGCTGCTATTCCTCCTGCTGAAAAAAAAACGAGTGACGAGCCTAAACAAGTAATGAATGAACCGGCAGCAAAACCAATAGCTGCACCGGCACTGCCTCCTGTTACAGAAAAAAAAGCAACCCCACCAATAGCTACAGCTTCTGCTGATATAACCACTAATGCCCCTGCAACAGGATATACTTCTTCTTTTAAAAAGGTTTCTCTTGCACAAGCTGCAGCACCCAAGGAAGTACTTGAGGTAGTTGAGAAAAAAATTGATTTGAAGGATCTTCCGGCAACAGCAATTACACAGGATGAATTACTAAGAGCTTGGACAGAATTTGCACAAAAAGAAAAAGCAGCGGGCAAACACCAATTGTTTATCACACTTACTCATCGCAAGCCACAGTTGACTACTGATAATGTTATTGAACTGGAAATTGTTAATCTGTCACAAGAGAATCTTCTTACAGAAGAAAAACAAGTGTTGATGGATTATTTACGATCTAATTTAAACAATTATCAGTTGCAATTAAAAACGATATTGGTTGAGGCTCCACAGGACGAAACCATTTACACTTCCAAAGAGAAATATCAAAAAATGATTGAGCGCAATCCAAGCCTTGATGAAATGCGCAAGCAACTTGGGCTGGAACTGGATTCGTGATTTTCTAAATAAACCGTTGATTCGTACTCTTTACATATTTTGCAACAAGGATGGTTTTTTAAAATTTTCATTGTGTGTTTATTATTTGTTACTTAAGGTAACTGACAGATTGCACTACTTCATCAACCAAAATTCCCTCAGAAACCCGGCCTTCCCCGTTTCTTCTCAAATCATTACTTTTGCACGCTTAACAGCTAAATATTAATTTTATCCAATTCATTTAAAATAGTCAAAATCACATGAGCGGCAGCAAAATCACCAATGTAAACGGGAAACTAAACGTACCCGATCAACCAATTATTCCATTTATTGAAGGCGACGGAACGGGTCCGGATATTTGGGCGTCCTCTGTGCGGGTGCTGGATAGCGCTGTAGAGAAGGCTTATGGCGGAAAGCGCAAAATTGAGTGGAAAGAGGTGCTGGCCGGTGAAAAGGCTTTTAAACAAACAGGAAGCTGGCTTCCGGATGCAACGCTGGATGCTTTTAAAGAGTATCTGGTTGGAATAAAAGGCCCGCTTACAACGCCTGTTGGCGGTGGTATCCGTTCTTTAAATGTTGCCCTTCGTCAGATATTGGATCTTTACGTTTGTCTGCGTCCGGTGCGCTGGTTTGAAGGAGTTCCTTCTCCGGTAAAAAATCCGGGAGCTGTTGATATGACCATCTTCCGTGAAAACACAGAGGACATTTATGCAGGTATTGAATATCCTGCCGGATCGCCGGAAGCACAAAAAATACTGGATTTTATTGAAAAAGAATTTCCAAAAGATTTTAGTAAAATTCGTTTCGGAACAGAGCAGAAGTCTGCTGATTTCTGGAAGTCGGTAGGTACTGAATTCGACAATAAGGTTTCCGTAGGACTTGGCATAAAGCCGGTAAGTAAAAGTGGTAGTGTACGGTTAATTCATAGTGCTATTGCATTTGCTATACTTCACAAAAGAAAAAGTGTTACCATCGTTCATAAGGGAAACATTATGAAATATACAGAAGGTGCTTTCCGTGACTGGGGTTATGAAGTAGCGGAAAAATATTTTGCTGATAAAGTTTATACCTGGTCACAATGGGAAAGAACAAAGAAAGATAAAGGTGAGCCTGCGGCAAATGAGGAGCAAAAAATAGCGTTGGCATCCGGAAAAATATTAATTAAGGATGCAATTGCCGACATCACTTTGCAACAAGTGTTAACACGTCCGGAAGATTTTGATGTAATAGCAACGCTTAATTTAAACGGAGATTACCTGAGTGATGCATTAGCTGCACAAGTTGGTGGAATTGGTATTGCTCCGGGAGCGAATATCAATTACATTACCGGACATGCAATTTTTGAAGCAACACATGGTACAGCTCCTAAATATGCTGATCAGGATAAAGTAAATCCGGGCTCCGTAATATTAAGCGGTGCTATGATGCTGGAGCATTTAGGCTGGAAAGAAGCAGCAGATATGATTTACAAAGGAGTGGAAAGCAGCATTGCAGCTAAAAGAGTAACGTATGATTTCCACCGTCAAATGGAAGGTGCTACCTTGCTAAAATGTTCGGAGTTTGGAACGGAGATTATTAAAAACATGAGCCTTTCGGAAGTAAAGAGTTAATGAATGATTTGCAATATTGATTGTAAGTATCGGTAACATTGTTTAAATTTCGGAAGTTATTAAATGAAGTTAGCTCTGACGCCATTTAAACAATCAGGTAATATATATAAATTAACCCTTCTGTCAACTATATAAAAATTGCCTTTACTCGGAAAAATAATCAAAAACGGTATTGAGTTCCGTCACTGGCTGCAGCCGGAGTCGAAGTCGCCTGTTTATTATCAGAAGAAGGTATTAAAAAAACTTTTACGTAAGGCACAGTTTACTTTATTTGGTCAGACCTACCATTTTACGCATATACTGAGCAGTTCCAACTTTATCAATAAGTTTAAGGCTACTGTTCCTGTTCATGATTACAACTCCATTTTTTCTGCGTGGTGGAATAAATGTCTGCATGATGAAATGGATGTATGCTGGCCGGGGAAAGTAAAGTACTTTGCATTAAGCAGCGGTACCAGTGATTCTTCGAGCAAGCACATTCCGGTTACCAATGATATGGTGAAAGCCATACAGCGAACCAGTTTGCGTCAAATCATTTCTCTGGGAGGATATGACCTTCCGGACGACATATTTACCAAGGGAATTCTAATGCTTGGAGGCAGCACCCATTTGAATCAGCATGGATCGTGGTTTGAAGGTGACTTAAGTGGCATAACTACAAGTAAGCTTCCGTTTTGGTTTCAGCATTTTTATAAACCCGGAAAAAAAATCTCGCGCCAGAAAGACTGGAACTCCAAGCTGGAAGAAATCGTAGAGAATGCCACACGTTGGGATATTGGTATCATCGTTGGAGTACCTGCATGGTGTCAGTTGCTGATTGAAAAAATAATTGAACGGTATAAATTAAAAAACATACATGAGTTGTGGCCTAATCTTTCCATGTACGTACATGGTGGAGTGTCCTATGAGCCCTACCGCAAAAGTTTCGAGGCGTTAATCGGGAAACCACTTATATATATAGAAACCTATTTAGCATCAGAAGGCTTTATTGCCTTTCAGCATGAAAAGGAAAATCGTTCTATGCAATTGATACTTAACAACGGTTTATTTTTTGAGTTTGTTCCTTTTAATGATGGTAATTTTAATTCAGATGGAGAGTTGGTAAGAAAGCCGAAGACCCTTACCATTGGAGAGGTGAAAGAAGGAGAAGAATATGCTCTATTACTTTCAACGTGTTCCGGAGCATGGCGATATTTGATTGGTGATGTGGTAAAATTCACCAATGTTGCCAGAGCGGAGATTGTAATTACCGGACGTACCAAGCATTTCCTCAGTATGTGTGGCGAGCATTTGAGCGTTGATAACATGACAAAGGCTATTGAGTTGGTTGCTGATGAGCTTAATATCAAAGTAACAGAGTTTACGGTAGCAGGTATTAAACATCATTCTCTTTTTGCACACAAGTGGTACATTGCCTGCGATGATGAAGTAAATACAGATTCATTGCGTGTTTTATTAGATGAGAAGCTTAAAATACTGAATGATGATTACCGTGTAGAACGTGGATCAGCATTAAAGGAAATATTTGTGGAGGTTTTGCCGCATAAAGTATTTTACAATTACATGGAGAGTAAAGGTAAAGTTGGCGCTCAGATTAAATTCCCGCGTGTAATGAAAAAGGCACAGTTTGAAGATTGGGAAGAATTTACTGCTAAGGTAAATAGCTAACGTTCGTATTATTTAACTCTTTGTGTTCGTAGATATCATACGATCCTACACTGAGCATCTTTTCATAATCATGGAAAGCAACACCCAGAAACATATCAGGCTGAACTCCTTTTTTCCCTACCAGATACTTTACTTTCCCGCCTTCTACCATTGATGAAAACCGGCTATAATCAAAAACCTTCAGCGGTTCAGCACAAAAGAAAACAATTTCACGGGTGGGAAACAAAGCCTTCTCCCCTATTAATAAATTCATCACATTTTCCCTGTGAAATGCTGTGAATATATATTCATCATTCTTTACACTTTTCTTAAGAAAAGAAGCTACACTGGTGCACTCTGCATAATCTGCTTCTGATGATTTTAAATCCTTAAGATAACCCCATCCCTTATCATTATACACATTCATTATAAAAAACGGAGTTATTAATAAGAAGAAAAGTTTTGCGGTGGGGAACGAAACACCATGCTGCTTAAAAAATATGGCAGAAAGAATAAATGTTAATGCCAGAAACTCCGTAAAATAATTAATGCTGGAGCCCCATTTGAAGCTGGAGGTCAAAGCAAAAATAAATATGATTAATGCACTGAAGCCCAGAAATCGTTCCTTGATATCA